>JBBIHX010000031.1:17520-24794 GCA_037446815.1 Caldilineae bacterium
TATCCGTGGATCAACCCTGGAGATGCTTCGCCCTCGGCTCAGCATGACGCAATGGGGCTGTCATTCTGAGGCGCGAAGCGCCGAAGAATCTCGCCATATCCGCCCCATCCGTGCCATCCGTGTTATCCGTGGACCAACCCTGGAGATGCTTCGCCTTCGCCTCAGCATGACAACGCTAGCGCAGCAAGCGCGTGGCCTCGGACTTGTGTTTTCGCCCGCCGTCGTGTAAACTACGTCCACGTCAACGAGGAGAGCGCTATGATCCGATTCCCACGCTGCAGTGGCATTCTGATGCACCCAACCTCGCTGCCGAGCCGATACGGGATTGGCGACATGGGGCCTGCCGCCTACCGATTCGTGGATTTCCTGGCATCGGCAGGCCAATCGTACTGGCAGGTGCTGCCCTTGAGCCCCACCGGCTTCGGCGACTCGCCGTATCAGGGGCTGTCCGTCTTCGCCGGCAACCCGCTCCTCATCAGCCCCGACCTGCTCTTGGAAGAGGGCCTTCTCGCGCCCGAAAACCTCGCCCACGTGCCGCAATTCCCCGACGACCGCGTGGACTTCGGGCGCGTCATTCCGTACAAGACCGCGCTCCTGGAGCAGTCGTTCGCCTACTTCCAAAGCCACGCCACCGACGCCCAGCGTGCCGCCTTTGCCGCGTTCTGCGCCGACAATGCCTCCTGGCTGGAGGACTACGCTCTGTTCGCCGCGCTGAAGGAACACTACAACCTGCGCCCCTGGCATGAGTGGGACAGGGACGTCGCCATGCGCCGGACCGCTGCCCTGGCGGAATGGCGCGAGCGCCTCCGCGACCGCCTGGAATCCCAGAAGTACCGCCAGTGGCTATTCCTCACCCAGTGGCTGCGGCTCAAGCGATATGCCAACGGGCGCGGCATCCGCATCATCGGCGACATCCCGCTCTACGTGGCGCTGGACAGCACCGACGTCTGGGCCAATCCGCGCCTGTTCCACCTGGACGAAAACCTGAAACCGACGGTAGTATCCGGCGTCCCGCCCGACTACTTCAGCGCCACCGGCCAACTCTGGGGCCACCCCATCTACCGCTGGGACCTCATGGCTGAGGAGGGCTACGCCTGGTGGATCGCGCGGTTCCGCATGGCCTTCACCCAGGCCGACGTGATTCGCATTGACCACTTCAGGGGCTTCTACAACTACTGGGAGGTTCCCGCCGGGCAGGAGACCGCTGTCGTGGGCCGCTGGCTCTATGGGCCGGGCGCCCGCCTGTTCCACGCGGTGAACCAGGCTCTGGGTGAGGTCTCCATCATCGCCGAGGATCTGGGCGACTTTGACACGGCCTCGCGCGCGGGCGTGGATGCGCTGAAGGCGGAGTTCGGCTACCCCGGGATGAAGATCCTCCAATTCGCGTTCGGCGGGGACCCGAGCGACCCATTCCTGCCGCACAACTACACCCGCGACTGCGTCGTGTACACCGGCTCGCACGACAACGACACGACGCTTGGCTGGTACCAGGTAACGTCCACCGAGAAAGAGCGCGATTTCGCGCGCCGGTACATGGGAGTGGATGGCTCCGACATCGCGTGGGACCTCATCCGCCTAGCGTGGGCGTCTGTCGCGAATACTGCGATGACCACCACCCAGGACCTGCTCAGCCTCGGCCATGAGGCGCGCATGAACCTCCCCGGAAGTTCCGGCGCGCCCAACTGGTGCTGGAGAATGCTTCCCGGCGCGCTGACCGATGCGGTTGGCGCCCGGCTGCGCGAACTCACCTTCATCTACGGACGGCTCAGACAAGGATAAGAGAGGGCACTATGTCCGTCCCGGACTTTCCCGTTGACCTTCAACGACGTTTTGAGGCCGACATTGTAAACGATAGAATCCCTCGCGGCTTCAAGGCCGGGGTTGAGCCATTCGCCGCCCGCTACGACGCATCGCCCGAAGACATGCGCCGGATCTTGCATGCCTGCCACCGCAAGGGGTTGCTGGAACCCGCGGGCGACGAGTTTGTGGTGCTGGGCCTGCTGGCGCCGCAGGTGGAGAGCCTGTTCCAGCACACCAGCCGCGCAGGATTGAGTCCCACATCTCAGGTGCGGCAAGTTGTCATTGAACCCGCCTCGGAGGACGCCGCGCGCCGCCTGGACGTCCCCGCTGGCTCGCCCGTCTACAGGCTGGAGCGCACCCGCGTCGTGAACGGCGAGGTCGTCGCCAATCAGGTGAACTTCATCCCGTTTGAAGTCTGCCCCGGATTGGAGTCCGACGACATGACGCACTACTCGTTCCAGATGCTTCTGGAGGGCAAATACCATGCAGTCGTGGCGCGTGTGCACGAGGAAGTCGCGTTTCGCGCCGCGGACGAGGCCGACCGCAAAGTCTTGGGCCTGGCGGAGGACTCCCCCGTGCTCATCGTGCAGCGATTGAGCCTCAGCCGGACGGAGCGACCGCTGGTGTGGGCCGACATTCACATCCGCCCCGACCGCTACCGCTATGTCGCCTCGCTGTGGCCGCAGGCAGCCCGGCTGTTGGACCCGTTGCAAAAACCTTGAGGCCGGCAATGTTACCGCAAGGCAATCATTAGCGGCGCATCGGGCAACTCGGTGTACTCTTATAGTACCAACGTTGGGAGGGAAACCCATGTCAGTTGCAGATACCCGAATCTACCCCATCAACACCGGATGGGCCGAAGCAGACCTCGGCACCTACATCTTCTTCAAAGGCCCGGGCGGCCAGAAGACCGAAATCCCCATGATCTGCTTCTACGTGGACACTGGCGAGCACAAGCTCATGGTGGACACGGGGATTCCCGACGCCGACCGCGCGACCCGCTACCACCACAAAGCCCGCAAGGCCGACTGCCTGGACAGCCCCGACGCGCTTCTGAAGATGGGCGTGAACCCCGACGACATTGACATCTGCATCTTCACGCACCTGCACTGGGATCACGTCTCGTGCATGAAGCGCTTCCGAAACGCCCGCTACATCGTCTCGGCGGCGGAGTTGCAGTGGGCCTACAACCCCTTGCCGCTCTACTACCGCTCCTACGAATCGCCCATCCTGGGCATTGAAGCGCCCTTTGTCGGCTGCCACTTTGAGGTCGTGGAGGGCGAAACAACCATTGTGCCCGGCGTCAAAGTCTTCCCAACCCCCGGGCACACGCCGGGCCACCAGTCGGTTGAGGTGCAGACCGCGGCCGGCGCCATCGTCCTCGTCGGCGATGCCATCTTCACGTACCGCAACTTTGAGCCGAACCTGGACGAGCACTGGCGCTATTGGGTGCAGCAGCGATTCGTCAGTATGATAGACGGCTGGCGAAGCATGGAGGAGATTGACCGGCGCTCGGACTTCATCCTGCCCTGCCACGACGCCAAAGTCATGGAGCACCCGGTGTATCCGTATCCCGATATGCCGCTCCGCAAGCGGAGGGAGCCCATTCCCGGCGCGCCGTTCTACTTCGCGGGGATCTAGTCGCGCCCGCCACAAGCGAGGTGAACCGTGAGGAGCAAGCGTACTGTCGTTGTCGTGGCCACCCTGGACACGAAGGGCGAGGCCGCCGCGTACCTGCGCGACGAAATCGCGTCCTGGGGGCTGGACACCATCCTCATTGACCCGGGCGTGCTGGGCCGCCCGACGGTCAAGGCCGACATCTCGCGAGAGGAGGTGGCCCAGGCCGCCGGCACCACGCTGGCCGACCTCATTGCCCAGGGCAAGAAAGGCGTCTGCATTGCCAAACAGACCGAGGGCCTCTGCAACATCGTGCGCAGACTCTGGGAGGAAGGGCGGCTGGACGGCTTCGTGGCCATCGGCGGCGGGCAAGGCACATCCATCGGCACCGCCGCCATGCGCGTACTGCCCGTGGGCGTTCCCAAACTCATGCTCTCCACCATCGCCAGCGGGCTATTCCGCTTCGGCCCGTATGTCGGCACAAAAGACATCTGCATGATGCACTCGGTAACCGACATCCTGGACGTGAACGCCGTCAGCCGCCCCATTCTCCGCAATGCGGCCAATGCCATCGCGGGCATGGCGCTGCGCCACCCCGCCCCGGCCCAACGCGAGAAGCCGGTCATCGCCGTTACGCAACTGGGCGTAACGACGCCCTGTGTGATGCGCGTGAAGGGCATCCTGGAGTCCAGGGGCTACCAGATTGTACCGTTCCACGCCAACGGCTCCGGCGGCCCCGCCATGGAAGACCTGATAGAAGCCGGCAAGTTCGTGGGCGTCATTGACCTCAGCGTGCACGAGGTCATTGACGGCATCTACGACGGCTTGGCCGGCGCCCAGAATCGCCTGGAATCGCTGACCCGCTACGCCATACCGGCCGTTGTATCCGTGGGCGGCAACGACTACCTGCTGTGGGAGAGCGTGGACAAGGCTCCGCCCGCCTACCGCGACCGGCCCAAGATGGTGCACAATGCGCAGATGACGGTGTTCCAGCCCGCGCCCGAAGAGATGGCCGCCGCCGCGCGTGCCATGATCGGCCCGCTCAATCGCGCCCTCGGCCCGACGCTGGTCATCATCCCGACGGGCGGCTTCTCGGACATGAACCAGCCGGGCCGCGAACTGTACAACCCCGAGGGCAACCAGGCGATGATTCGCGCATTCCAGGACGGGCTTCGCCCGGAGGTTCCGCTGGTGCTGATACACGCCCACATCAACAACCCGGTGTTTGCCGATGCGGTGGCCGACTGCATGACCCGCCTGTTGGATGGCGAAGCGCCTGCGGCCATCGCGGCGCGATACAGAAACGAGGGATAGCGCCATGAGGCTCACGGCGGACACGGACTTCGGTCGCGTGCGGCGAGCGATGCTCCGCCAAGGCGACAACGACCGCGTGCCGCTGTTTGAACTTTCCGTCCACAACACCATCAAGGCACGGTTTCTCGGGCGCCCCGTGCGGACGTGGGCGGATGAAGTGGCGTTTTGGCAGGGGGCCGGGTACGACTTCGTGCCCGTGCGCGCCGGAGTCCGCTCGCTGGCGCGCGGCGTGCACCCCGCCGTAACCGAATGGCTCCGGCAGCGAAACCCCGAAGCCCTCCAGCAGCAGGCCCACGGGTGGGCCAGCGAGACTGTGGGCATCATCGCCACGCGCAGCGACTTTGAGCAGTTCCCGTGGCCGGAGCCCGAAAGCCTCAGCGGCTACGAGGCCCACCCAACCCTGGATGCCCAAATGACTGCCATCGCAGAGTGCCTTCCCCCGACCATGAAAGCCATCGTCCAACTGGGCTACATCTTCATGGGCGCGTGGCAAATCATGGGGCTGGAGAACTTCAGCCTCCAGTTGGCCGACGACCCGGCCTTCGTGAAGGCGGTCATAGACAAACTCGGCGGTCTGCAGATGGCCGTGCTGGACATCTTGCTGCAGCACGAGTGCGTCGGGGCCATCTGGATGCCCGATGACCTGTGCTACAACGCCGGCCCGCTGGTGTCGCCCGCAGTGTACCGTCGGCTCGTGTACCCGTGGTACCAGGCCATCGTCGCGCGATGCCACCAGGCCGGCATTCCCATCGGATTTCACAGCGACGGAGACCTGACCCACGTGCTGGCCGACCTGGTGGATTGCGGCTTTGACTGCATCCACCCGTTTGAGCCGCCCATGAACGACATCGTCGCTGTCAAGCGTGCGTGGGGGCATCGGATGTCGGTGGCGGGCAACATTGACCTGAAGGCGACCCTGTGCGCGGGCACGCCCGCCGACGTAGAGGCCGAGGTGCGCGCGAAGGCCACCGCTTTGGCGCCGGGCGGCGGCTGGCTCATCGGCTCCAGCAACTCCATCCCCGACTTCGTCCCGTTTGACAACTACGTGGCGCTTCTGGAAAGCAGCCTGAAATACGGGCGTTGCGCGGCCCGTTGACCCATGACGGAGGGCAGCGATGAGAATCGCAATCATTGGCACACTGGACACCAAGGGCAAGGAGGTTGGCCTGATTCGGGACACCATCGCCGCCCTGGGACATGGCACGCTCATCCTTGACCCGGGCACTCTCGGCCAGCCCGCCATCCCGGCCGACGTGCCCCGCGAGCAAATCGCGCAGGCTGCGGGCTGGGAATTGCCCGACCTTCTTGCAACGCGCGACAAGGTGCTCATCCAATCCACGATGACGAAGGGCCTCGTCAGCCTTGTATCCCGCCTCTACCAGGAGGGCGCATTCCAGGGGGTCATCGCCGTCGGCGGCGCGCAGGGAACGGCCATCGCGACCGCGGCCATGCGCGCGCTGCCCGTGGGCGTGCCGAAGATCATGGTGTCCACCGTCGCCTGCGGCAAGACCACATTCGGCCCCTACGTGGGAACCAAGGACATCGCCATGCTCCACTCGGTGGCCGACATCTCGGGGCTGAACCGCATCACGCGCCGACTGCTGGCCCAGGCCGCGCGGGCCGTTGTGGCAATGGCCGCCGAGCCGCCTGCTGCCGAAACGCCCGACCGAGAACTCGTCGCCATCACCCAGGCAGGCATTACAACCCCCGGCGTGATGGCGGTCAAGGAGCGGCTGGAGCGCCTCGGCTTTGAGGTCGTTGCCTTCCACTGCAATGGCATCGGCGGCCAGGCAATGGAAGAACTCATCGCCCAGGGCGTGATCCGCGGCCTCATAGACTTCTCGCCCCACGAGATCACCGACCTCCTCTTCGGCGGCCTCATGCCCGCGGCGCCCGACCGCATGAAGGCCGCGGGGCTGGCGGGCATTCCCCAGGTGGTGGTGCCAGGCTGCACCGACATCCGCCTGCACGGCGTGGGCGACGAACTGCCACCCGACGTGCGCGGCCGCGCGTGCGTGCAACACTCCCCCACCCACACCCACGTGCGCACAACACCCGAGGAAATGGAGCACGTCGCCCGCTTCATCGCCGCTCGCCTGAACGAGGGCACCGGGCCGCGGGCCTCCGTCATCCCCCTGCGCGGATACAGCATGCTGAACAAGCAGGGGCACCCGCTGTACGACGAGGCCGCGAACATGGCCTACGTGCTCACCATGCGCCGCGAACTCAAGCCGGAAGTGCGGCAGGTTGAGGTGGACGCCCACATCAACGACCCGGAGTTCGCCGACGTTGTGGTGGACGTGTTCATGTCGTTGCGCGGCGAGGCAGAAAAAGCCGCCAAGCCCGGCCCCTAGCAAGCGCATCGGAGGCAGAGCGCATGGTCGACAAGATGACCCCGCGAGAGCGCGTAATCGCAGCCGTGGAGCGGCGCTGCCCCGACCGCGTGCCCATTGACATCGGCGGCTCATCGGTAACCACCATCATCGGGGAGGCGTACGAGCGCCTGAAGCAAACCCTGGGCATGGCGGGCGAGACGCGGTACA
>JBBIHX010000032.1:0-24591 GCA_037446815.1 Caldilineae bacterium
GTGCGACGCACTTCAGAAGTGCGTCGCACGTTATTTTCCCGCGCCTCATCGCGGGCAGAGCGAAGCAACCGCGCGGGGCTTCATCCACGAATCGCTCCCTCGCCCTCCGGGAGAGGGCCGGGGTGAGGGCCACGCACCTCGCCCTCCGGGAGAGGGTCAGGGTGAGGGGCGAAGTGGCCCGAAGGCCTTGACGCCGCCTTCAAAGATATGCTATAATCGTGTTGCACGCGGGGAATCCTACGGAGGGCGCACATGCGTACAGGAGGTGGCACCATGTGGCAATTCCTGGCCGGTCTCGTCGTCGGTTTCGCCCTGGGATGGTGGCTGGACTGGTACCTCAGCCGCGAGGATGCGCGAGCCCTCCGCGCCGAGGTCGCCCAGAAGAACGCCACCATCGCCAAACTGCAAAAGGATCTCCTGGCGTCGCGGCAGGTTGAGGCGCAGCCCGCCGCACGGGCAGAAGCAGCACCTCCCGCGCCCGACGAGCCGGAGAGCACTGTAACGGCGTACTGCGTGAAATGTCGCGCCACGCGCCCCATGCAGAACCCGCGCCGCGTAACCCTGAGCAACGGGCGGCCCGCCCTCAAGGGCACCTGTCCCGTTTGCAGCACTGGCATGTTCCGCACCATCAAGTTGTAGCGGTTCACCAACTCAACCCGGGAGTACGTGGTTCCGCCAAGACCTACGTAAAGGAGGTTTCCCATGGCAAGTATTCGCGACATTGAAGGCATTGGCGAGCACTACGCAGAAGTCCTCAAGGCCAAGGCCGGCATCCGCACCACCGAAGCGCTGCTGAAGGCGTGCACCACGCCCGCGGCGCGGCAGGAACTGGCCGAGAAGACCGGTATCTCCCCCAAACTCATCCTGGAGTGGGCCAACCTAGCCGACCTCATGCGCATCAAGGGCATCGGCGAGGAGTATTCCGACCTCCTGGAAGAAGCGGGCGTGGACACCGTCAAGGAACTCAAGATGCGGGTGCCCAAGAACCTGTACGAGAAAATGGCCGAGATCAACCACGAGAAGCGCCTGGTGCGGCGGCTGCCCACGCTGCACATGGTGGAGTCGTGGGTGGAACAGGCCAAGCACCTGCCCCCGATGCTGGAGTACTAGCCCTGCTCTCGCGCGTCTGCAAGTCGGCGACTCAGTTCGTTCTCAGTAGACAATCCTATACCGCGATCCGCGAGTGGCGTGCGCGAGTGGCGCGAAGGACGGCGAGCCACGTTTCGCGCCTGTTCGCGCGCCCGGCGGGTCGCGCGTTCTTTGGCGGAGGTGAACCGTGCAGGAGCGGTTGGGTGAGTTCTATCTCGGCAAGAAATACGACATCCAGTCCCGACAGGTTCTGGACGAGCCAATCCTATACGATGCCCGCGACTTGACGACGCACGCTGTGTGCATCGGCATGACCGGCAGCGGCAAGACCGGCCTGTGCATAGACCTGCTGGAGGAAGCCGCGCTGGACGGGATTCCCGTCGTCGCCATTGACCCCAAGGGCGACCTCACCAACATGCTGTTGACCTTCCCCGACCTCCAACCGTCGGACTTCCTGCCCTGGGTCAACGCCGACGACGCGCGCCGCAAGGGGCTGACGGAGCAGGCCTACGCGGAGCGCACGGCCAAGCAGTGGGCCGACGGGCTAGCCCAGTGGGGCCAAGGCCCCGACCGCATTCGTCGCCTCCGCGAGTCTGCCGAATTCGTTATCTTCACGCCCGGGAGCGAGGCCGGAATCCCCGTGAACGTCCTGCGAAGCCTGCAGGCCCCCGGGAGCGCCATCGCCGACGATCCCGAGGCCATGGTGGACCGAGTAGAGGGAACGGTGTCGGCGCTGCTGGGGCTGGCGGGCATCAAGGCCGACCCCATCAAGAGCCGCGAGCATATCCTGCTGTCCACCATCTTCCAGAACGCCTGGCAGCAGGGCCAGGACATGGACATCGCCAAACTCATCGCGGCAATCCAGAACCCACCCGTGCGCACCATCGGCGTCTTTGACGTGGACACCTTCTTCCCGCCCAAGGAACGCTTCGGCCTGGCCATGGCCCTGAACAACATCATCGCCGCGCCCAGTTTCCAGTCCTGGACCCGCGGCGTGCCGCTGAGCCTGGCCGACATCCTCACGACGCCGGACGCGAAGCCCCGCGTGTCCATCTTCTACATCGCCCACCTCAGCGACGCCGAGCGTATGTTCTTCGTTACCCTACTGCTGGAAGAGGTGTTGAACTGGGTGCGGCAGCAGACCGGCACCACCAGCCTGCGCGGCATCCTGTACTTTGACGAAGTCTTCGGCTACTTCCCGCCGGTGGAGAACCCGCCCTCCAAGAAGCCCCTGCTAACCCTCATGAAGCAGGCGCGGGCCTTCGGCTTCGGCATGATGCTCACGACCCAGAACCCCGTGGACCTGGACTACAAGGGCCTCACCAACGCCGGCACGTGGATGATCGGCAAACTCCAGACCGACCGCGACAAGATGCGCGTGCTGGAGGGAATGCAGTCGGCGTCGGCCACGGCGGGCCAGATGACCGACCCCGCCTACCTGGACAAACTCATCTCGTCGCTGGATTCGCGGGTGTTCATCCTGCACAACGTGCACGCCGCCGGGCCCGAGGTGTTCATGACCCGCTGGGCCATGTCCTACCTGCGCGGCCCGATGACCAAGCCGCAGGTGAAGGCGCTCATGGACCCCATGCGCGACCGATTCCTCGTGGGGCCGACGGCGGTCCCCGCGGCTGCTCCCGGCGAGGCGAGTGCCGCGCCTGCCATCGCCCCGGTCGCGGGCCTCCAGAAACAACCGCCGCCCGTGGAAGCCGGCGTCGTTCAGGTATTCCTGCCAGTGGAGACCTCGCCCCAGGAAGCCGTGTCTGCCTACTCGGCCACGGCCGTCCGGCCTGTGATCATGAAGAGGAGCGCGCTCCGCTACACGCCCATGGCGCTGGGCCACGCCCTCGTGCGCTTTGTGGCCACGGCCCAGGGAGTGGACACGCAGAAAGAGTACTGCCTGCTCCTGGAGCCGCCCGCCGAGGGCCGAGGCGTGGACTGGCGCGCCGCCACCGAGTGCGCTGCGGACGTGCGGAGATTGCCCTCCTACCCGCCGCAGGAGGCGCTGTTTGAGCCGGTGCCCTCGTCGGTGGCGCAGGCCGCGGACTTCAAGGCGCTGGCTGCCGCGCTGCAGGACTACCTCTACCGCACGGCGACCCTCACGTTGCGCTACAACCGCACGTTGAAACTCTACTCGCGCCCCGACGAGTCGGAGCGCGAATTCGCCATCCGATGCCAGGACGCGGCGCGGCAGAAGCGCGACGACGAGGTCGCCAAGGCTACCGCCACCTACGAGCGAAAACTGGAGCAGTTGCAGGACAAGTTGCGCCGCGAGGAGCAGAAACTCGCCAAGGATGAGGCCACCTACAGCGGCCGCAAGACCGAGGAAATCCTATCCGTCGGCGAATCCGTCGTCGGGTTCCTGCTGGGGCGGCGCTCCACCCGCGTCCTCTCCACCGCCAGCCGCAAGCGGCGCATGACCGCCGAGGTCAAGACGCGCATGGAACAGACCAAGGAGACCATCGCCCTCCTGCAGAAGGAAATCGCGGAGATGGAGCAGGAGCGCGACCAGGCCACGAAGGCCATCACCGAACGCTGGGCGGCCATCGCCGAAGAAAGCGAGACGACCGAGATCCGCCCGCGCAAGACCGACGTGCTGGTGGACCTCGTCGCGCTGGCGTGGGTTCCGCAGTGGCTCATCGTGGGCGAGACGCCCGAAGGCACGCAGCAGGAGGTCGTCCTGCCCGCGAGACGGGATTAGGCGTCGTCTTCACGTGCGACGCGCCTTCGGAGGTGCGTCGCACGTAGAGGTCGCCCGTAGAGACGGCAAGCACGGAGCCGGTTTCCTCTTGTGTTGGTGAACCGTAGGCGCACTCTCCTCGTGTGTCATTGCGAGCGAAGCGAAGCAATCGCACGCCCCGGAGATTGCTTCGGGCGCTCTGCGCCCACGCAATGACAAATACCAACAGACTTTGGAACCGAATCGGCATCTAGAGTCGGTTTCATCTTGTGTTGGTGAAACGCATGGACACTCTCCTCGTGTGTCGTTGCGAGCGAAGCGAAGCAACCTCACGCCCCAGAGATTGCTTCGGGCGCGGAGCGCCCTCGCAATGACAAATACCAACAGACTTTGAAACCGAGTCGGCATCTACCGTCATTCTGAGCGGCGGAGAGCGAAGAATCTCGCCCCTCACCCCGGCCCTCTCCCGAAGGGCGAGGGCGTATCGCCTTCGGCTCAGCATGACAGAGCGGGGAGGCGGCGTGCGGGGCAGACCAACACAAGATGGAACCGAGTCGGCCGAGGCGAGGGCGCAAGGCCCATTGGAAACCGCCATTGGCGTGGGGATGGCAGGAGAGCCGAAATCCACCGCCGAGCACACAGAGTGCGGAGAAAATCAGAATTCCTCTGCGTCCTCTCTACGACTCTGCGGTGAGTCAATCTGCCGCAAGATCGGCCAAAACGGAAACGCTGTGCCCCTTTCCCCATTCGCGTAGATTCGCGTTATCCGCGGATACGTCGCGGCGCAGTGTCGTCCTGTGGCTCCTCTCCCCGCTTGTCCCAGTCCTCCGGCTCCAGCAGGTATCGCACCGCCACCGCGCCGATGACGGACACGACGGCAAACAGGAACAGCGCCGCCAGCACCCCCGACAGCACCATCCCCGCCGCCACCAGCACCACCACCGCCAGCAGCACCAGGTTGAACAGCGGCCGCGACACGGCCAGAATGGCCGCGTTCTTGAACAGCGCCTTCACCCCCTTGTCCCGCTGGTACACAAGCAGCGGAAACAGGTAGAACTGAATCGCCAGCCACACGAATCCCACAAACGCCCACAGGATGACCAGCAACCGCAGGTAGGGGTCGGTCTGCTGACCGTAGAAGAGCAGATTGATGGCCAGCAGGAACCATCCCGCCAGCGAGGGGATGGCAACCTTCCAACTGTGCCACAAGTACATGCGAAAGCCTATCCAGAAGTCGCGGGGCGCGAAGGCCAGGCCGTGGGCCACGCGGTGCGCGACGAACGCCGCCCCCGCCAGCGCGGGCGGAATCGTAACGACGGGCAGGCACATGAGCAGCGTAAACGAATTGACCCCCATGAGCATGAACATGTCGTCGTACACGTCGCGCAGGCCGCGCCACACGACCCGAAACGCATCAACCACGGCGCGGCTCCCTCTCCGCCAGGTGCAGGGCAACGAACAGCCACGGCGCGAGCCAGCCGGCCCACACTCCCACCAGCGCGTACCGCACAAAGCGGAACACGTCGCCCTCGGGGAAGACGAGTTTCAGCCCCAGGTACAGGGCCAGCAGGGGAATCACGCCGACGACGAATCGCAGGACGCGCCTCCACCATGCGCCCTCGGTGCGGAACCGCACGAAGTGCTCCTCCAGCACGAAGCCCGGCAGCATCCCAAAGGCGACGCCCGTAATCAGCGCGGTGCCTTCCGACGGGTGCAACGCGAACAGAATCACCGGCAGCGCCAGCGCGATTCCCAATTGAACGCTCAGCGAGAGGATGATCCCCCGCGCGACCCGCCGAAGCCAGAAATACACCCCCAAGAGGACGATGCCGATAACCCAGCCGCCAAGCACATCCTGCGGGAAGTGCACGCCCAGGTAGATGCGCGACAGCGAAATGAGCAGAATCAGCACAACGGAGACGATCCACATCCAGCGGCGGCGCACCAGTGCCCCCATCGCGCCCCATAGCACCAGCGACCCTTGCGCGTGGCCGCTGGGGAACGACGGGCTCGTCTCGGGCAGCGGAGCGCGGATGCGCGTGTCAAAATCATGTGGGCGCGGCAAGCCGAAAGCGTCCTTCAGCAGCGTGTTCACGTACTCCGAGAGCAGGAACACGACCGACAGCGCCCTCCCCAGGTGCTTGTTGATGCACCAGTATAGAACGGGCAGGAACAGCATGTAGAACTGCTCCTTGCCCAAGTACGTGGCGACGGTGAATACCGCATCCAGGACGCTGTTGGAGAACTGCTGCACCCAGACGATGGCGTCCGCCCCCCAGGGCATGAGCGACCTCAGGAATTCCACCATTGTGCCACCTCCTTATGCGCGTATGAGGTTACCGGAACACCGCAGGCCAGGCCCCAGTCCTGTTCCATCTGCCCAGAAGGAGCGCAGGGACGACGCAATCCCCCGTCGCGCTCGCGTGGTGGTTTCCCCATGTGCGACGGCTCGCAACGACGCGGTGCGGCGGCCCCGTGCCGCACTACACAGCGGTTACCACCGCGTACACCAGATCGGCGGCGGCCAGCAGGTCGGAAATCGCGATCTGCTCGGCGGTGGTGTGCACGTTCGCCATGCCCGTGCTCGTAACGACGCACTGAATCCCCTTGGCGTTGTACACATTGGCATCGCTGCCGCCGCCCGACGAGGTCAGAATCGGCTCCAGGCCGATGCGCTTGCACACGTCGGCGAGGTGGCGAATCCACGGGTGATTGTTGGGCAGGTAGTACGCCTCGTAGGAACGGGTAACGTGGACATCGGCCCTGGCCCCGTGTTTCGCCGCGGCCGTTTCAAACGCCTTCACCATCTTGGCCGTCTGCGCGGCCAGTTTCTCGCTCTTCAGGCTTCGGGCCTCTCCGGCAATCTCCACGCGGTCGGGGACGATGTTGGTGGCCACGCCGCCCGCGATCTTGCCGATGTTGGCGGTCGTCTCGGCGTCTATGCGGCCCAGCGGCATCTTGGCGATGGCCTCCGCAGCCACGAGGATGGCGTTGACGCCCTTCTCGGGGTCAGTCCCGGCGTGGGCCGCCTTGCCGTGGATGGTTACCGCCAGCGAGTCCTGGCACGGGGCCTGGCGCACCAGCGTGCCGATGGGCCCGCCGGAATCCAGCACCAGCCCCACCCTGGAGCGAAGCGCGGACACGTCCAGCCGTTTCGCCCCGACGAGCCCGCCCTCCTCGCTCACGCTCAACACGATTTCCAGGGGACGGTGGCGGTCGCCCGTGGCCCGCAACCGCCGAAGGGTCTCCAGGATGAGGGCGATGCCCGACTTGCAGTCGCCGCCGAGGATGGTCGTGCCGTCGCTGGAGATGATGCCGTCCTGAACGCGCGGCTTGATGCCTCGGCCCGGCTCCACCGTGTCCATGTGCGCCGAGAGCAGGAGCGGCTCGCCCTCGCCGTCCACCGTGGCGATGACGTTGCCGGCGGCGTCGGCCCACGCATGCGCGCCCAACTCATGGAGCATGGCGAGCAGAGTCTCCGCCAGCCGCTGCTCGTGCCCTGTCGGGCTGTCAATCTGAACCAGGTGCAGGAACGTGTCCACAATGGGGGGATTCTCGGTCATCGTTTCCGTCTCCTTGGAGTCGGTTTCATCTTGTGTTGGTGAACCGTAGGCGCACTCTCCTCGTGTGTCATTGCGAGCGAAGCGAAGCAATCCCACGCCCCGGAGATTGCTTCGGGCACTGCGTGCCCTCGCAATGACAGCCACCAACAAACTTTGGAACCGACTCTCTACTTGAGTCCGATTGTACCACCTCGTCGCTGCGACGATGCGCGACCGAACGCTGCCGATTCGGCCCGGCGCGCTTCGGGCGCAGTCCGGTCGCCCGTGGCCCGCGATTACGCCTCCGCCGGTGTCATGCCTAGCCGCGCCGCCGCCACGGCCAGCCCCACGTAGATCCAGAAGAATGACACCGAATGCGGGAAATCCAGATTGAAGAAATAGTGATCCAGCAGGCCGCCCGTCATGATGCCCACCAGCGCCCCCGCAAGCCCCAGCAGCGCCGCCTCGTAGGTGCGGCCGATGCGCCTGCGCCACCCGCGCCACATGTAGGCGAAGGCCGTGCCCACGACGATGAGGAACAGCGCCAGGCCGATGAGGCCCGTCTGCTCCGCGATCATCAAGTACACGTTGGACACGCCGATGTACAAATCAATGTCCGGCGTCCCTGCAAACCCCACGCCCAGCCACGGGTAGCGTGAAATCAGGATGAGCGCGTCCTTGTATTCCCCGAAGCGCATCTGGGTCGCCAGGTCTTCTCCGCGCACGCCCTCTATGAAATGCGCGATGTACGCCTGGGTGCTGGGCAGCAGCAGAAACAGGATGCCCGCCACCGCCATCAGCAGCAGCACCTTGCGGTAGCGGGCCGCCCCCATGACCATCAGCCCCACGGCCAGCCCCACCATAGACCCGCGCGAATACGTCAGAAACAGGCACAGCCCCATGAACGGGAGCATCCCCCACACCATCCAGCGCGGCAGCACAGGCCGCTCGGCGAACACCTGCGCCGCCGTAACCGCCGTGATGAGGATCATCAGGCTCCCCAGCAGGTTCGGGTTTACCGATGTGGAAATAGCCCGCATGGGCAATTCGGGGTTATCCTCCACGTACTGGATGATGTCCGCGCCGGTGGGATAGTTGAACCGACCCAGCGCCGACAGCAGCCGAATCGTCGTCCCCTCGGGCAGGTAGTAGAACACCACGCCGAGGAACGCCGACGCGAACCCGGCCAGGATGATGGCCCGCAGAATCCAGTCCAGGTGGCCCTTCGTCCGCACGATGTTGACCACCACGTAGAACAGCCCCAGCGCCATGATGACCTCGGCGAAGCGGCGCAGGATACTGGCGGTGGGCCGCGCGTGGGCCAGCCCCGCGATGAAGGCCACGATGGCCAGGAGGATGAACAGGAGCAGCGGGAAAGCCACCGGCGTTGTGATGAAGTCGCGCTGCTTGCGCCTGGCCAGCCGAAGGAGCCACACGACGTACACGGCCAAGAGCGCCACGTCCAGGAACGTGGGCGAAAACCCGATGGGTAGCGGGATGGCGGCGAAGGGCAGCAGGCAGATGATGCCGATGGCGGCGATAAGCCCGACGTACACGCTGCGCAGCATGATGAGGCCCACCGCAGCCGCCATCACCGCCGCGATAGCGTACAGCGGCCCCAGCAGCCCGATGAGCGCGCCCACCACGCCGCCGACCGCCACGCACAGCAGGATGACGGCCACGACCCCAGCCCGCGTGTCGGCGGCGAACCACTCTTCGTACCACTTGGTTGGCGCGAGATGGTGATCCATGTCCCTTCCAGTTGGCCTGCGCCTAGCGAACGGTGAACGCGCCCAGTATCACATATCCATCGGCCGCGCCCGGCCCGTCGCGCACGGGCAGCCCCTCGTGCGAATCGGTGCGGTACATTCCCGCCCTTATCATATACGCGCCGGGCGAAATTGGCGAATCCTGCCCCAGGATGTGGACATCCTCCACCACCTGCCCGGCCAGCCACCAGCGCGTGGGGTAATCCCCGCCCACGGGGATGCCATCATGCTGGGCGACGATGTTGCCATCCCCATCCACCAGGTGGACAAACGCCGTGTAGTCCCCCAACGGCGCGGCAACGGCGCGCCAGTACAGGCGCACGGCGATCTGCCCCTGGGCGTCGGGCACAGCCTCCGCGCGCCAGTCCACCAGTTCCACGGCCTCCCCCAGGCGCGCCAGCGCGGGAGCGTTTTCGCGCGCATCAGGCGCGGCGCTCACCAGCCGGGCCACCTCGCCCATGATGATCGTCGGGCGGCCCAGGCCGTCGTACACCGGCAGCCGCTTCCCCGTCTGAAAGTCGTACAGGCCGGCCGTCAGGCGGAGCACCGTCGGTGCCTCGGCGTTGTCGGCCAGCGGAACCCACACGTCGTAGCAGAACGCGCCCGACGTGTCCCAGTCCGACGTGGTGAGCCGCCCGCCGGCGGGGTAAGAATCCCGCTGGCCCACGATGGCCTGCCCGCGCCCCAGCAGGTGGACGTACACGCTGTAGTTCATCTCCGTGCGGCGCAGCGGCCGCCAGCACAGCGTCAGGGTCAGCGACTCGCCGGGGCGCACGGCATCGGGCCGGGCCGCGTACCCGAGCAAAATCGCCGCATCGCCAATGCGCGCATCCAGGCGGTTGAGCGAAGCGGGCAAGGCGCTCTCGGAAATCGTAGGCGGCGGCGCGTAGGCCGGGCGAATCGTGAACAGCGGCGCGCGGGCCGCCCAGAACAGAAACACGAGCGCGATGAGCGCCAACGCCGCGCCGCGCGCCCGCCGAGGCCAAATCCCCTCCCAGCCGGAAGCGAGGAGCACCGCCAGCGCGGGCAGCGCCGGGAACATCAGCCGCCCCTGCGACGCCAGCGTCCGCGCCGTCCACTGCACCAGGGCCGCGAGAATCATCAGCGCCCACACGGCCAGCCAGGCGACCGCGCGGGGGGTGCCTACCTCCCGACGGCGCACGACCCGCACCCCCCAGCCCGCCACCGCCGCCAGGGTCAGCAGGTTGAACGTGCGGTACATGGCATCGGGCGCGGGGACGTTGAACCAGCCGAACAGCCCCCAAAACGAACCCGCAAGGCCGCGCAACTCGCCCCAGAGCGCGGCGAAAGAAACCTCCCCCGCGCGCCGCCCCATCATCTCCACCATGCGCGACGTCGCCGTGGGCTCGCCATACACCGCCGCGTTCCGCGCGAACCACCACCCCACAGCGGCCGCCCAGACAGCCAGCGCGATGCCCACATCGCGGAGCCAGGCGGCATCGCGACTGCGCCACGCCCGCCACACCCCTGCGAGCGCCAGCAAGGCCACAAGCCCCGCGCCCGACAGTTTGGCTAGCGTCGCCAAGCCCGCCAGCGCGCCCAACGCCACAGCCCGGCGCGGCGAAGGCCCCAGCCGGAGATGCCGCGCCGTTGCCCATAGCCCCGCGGCGCACAGCGCGGTTACCAGGTTGTCGTTGTTCACCGCGCCACTGATAAACCCAAACTGCGGGAGAAAGGCCGCCATCGCCGCTGCCGCCAGCGCGACGCCGCTCCCGAAGCCCACTTCTCCCGCCAGCAGGTACGTCATCCAGACCGTTACCCCGCCCAGCAGCACCGAGACGAACCGCGCCAGGTGCACCGCCAGCGCCGTCCCCCGCCACGGGAACCGCTCCGCTGCCGTGTGCGCGTAGGCATTCTTGTTGTCGGGGTACAGGGGCACGCCGATGGCCGCGTGGGGGTTGCGCGTCGCGACCCTCTCGGCGTCCGACGTGTCCACCAGCGCGATGGGTGCGGCGACGAGCGCGTAGTACAGCGGCGGCTGAGTGCCCTCCTGCGCCCAGCGCGCGCCCTTCTCGGCCACGGGCAGGCGTCCCGTCTGGGCCAGATAGCGGGCGTAGAAGAAATGCTCCGGCTCGTCCGGGGCCTCAAAGATGGGCGCCGCCACGCTGAAGCCAACGGCCACGGCAAGGTAGAGCAACAGGATTGCCGCCAAAACCCACCGCGCCCTCATCGCACCACCCTCACCTTCGCCAAGAGTGCGCGGTTGTCCCGCACATGCCCATCGGCATCCACCACGTTCAGGCGAACGCCGGTGGCTGCGTCGTACAGGCCCACTTCCAGCGTGCACACCAGCGCGGGGGCCTCGTCCTTCACCCGAATCTCGTACCCGTCGCGGACGATTTGCCCCGCCCGCCACGTGGACGTGGGGGCAAGCCCGCCCTGCGGCATGCTGTCCTGCTGGCCCCAGATGTCGGCCCCTTCGCCCAGCAGGTGGACGAACACGGTGTAGTCCTTGCCCACCGGCGCAAGCGCCTTCCAGTACAGTGTAACGCGAATCGTGTCGCCGGGGGCCGCCGCCCGCCGATCCACCTCATACCCCACCAGCGCGATCTTGTCCTCAAACCGCACGTCCTGCGGGTTGGGCACGTCGCCCGGGTTGGGCCGCACCTCCACCGCGCCAAAGCGGATGGCGTCGCCCAGCGATTGGCCGCTCTCGGCGTATGCCGGGAGCCGACGCCCATCGGACGGCGCGAAGAGCCCCACCTCCCACACGGCCTTGTCGGGCGCGTAGGCCGTCTGCGGCAAGGCCAGGAGCACGCGGTCGGCGTAGATCGCGCCGGGCTCCCAGGATCGCGTGGGGCACCCGCCCATGCACGGCACGCCGTCGCGCTGCGCGATGACGATGTCATGCTCGCCCAGCAGGTGCACGAAGGCGTACAGGTCTTCGCCCACGGACTCAGAAGCCTGCCAGTACAGGGTAATCGCCAAAGGCTGGCCCGGGCGCACCTCCTCGGCCTCCGCCTCGTAGCCCAGGAGTCGGATTGCCGACCCAAACCGCACGGCCAGGGGCGTCGCCGACGCGGGCAGCGCCTCCACCGTCTGCGCGGCGCTGCGCGGAATCACGCGGCGATAGACCGTTACCGGCCCGCCCCAGAATCGGTCATCCTGGAACTGTTGCACGGGGGCGTAGGCCGCGCGGAACCACTCGTCGCGGCGGATGTCGTAGGAATACAGCGGATTGACCTCGGTCAGCGCCACGTAGTCGGGCTGATAGTGGAACAGCGCCCAGGCCACATCGCCACGGGCCAGCGCCTGGGCCACCGGCGGCCGCAGGAGGCCCAGGAAGTCCACCATGCGCCGCCCGGCGTAGTAGCCCATGACGCCAACCTCGGTTACGCCCACATCGGCGCCGGCGGGGGTATTGGCCGCCAGCCACTCGCCCACCCGGCGGTACACGGCGGTCTTGACCTCGGGCAGGGCCTTGTAGTCCGGGCGGTCGGGCGAGATGAGCGCCTCCGTCCTCATCGCCTCGGCGATGCGGTAATCCGAAATCCCCTGCGCCACAAGGAGCGCCGCCGCGAGCATTGCCACAGCGCCCCATCGCGCCGCCGCGCCGCGCCCGCCCCGGCCTACCCATGCGACGCCCAGCCCGGCCAGCAGCACACCGGCGGGCACGAACGGCGCGTAGTACCAGTGATACGGCGCGACGCGGAGCACATGATACCCGACCCCGTACAGCGCTGCCCACAGCACAATCCACAGCGCCCACCGCTCGCGCCACGCCGCCACCCCAAGCCCGCCGACCGCCGCCAACGCCAGGAGCGCGTACAGCGGCGTCTGCGCAAGCCAAGCCTTCGCCAGAATCAGCGCCCCCTGCGCGAAGGTCGTCCCCGCGTAGAACCCTGTAACGCCCAGGGCCGTTTGGGCGCTCTTGGCCCCCAACGTAACCGGCACGGGCGAGCCGAAGTACCACGTGAGCCAGGCCAGCACCGGCGCCAGCACAGCCGGGTACACCAGCGCGGGCCGCCCGAAGCCGCCCCACAGCCGCCGCGCCACGCCGCCCTGCCCCCCACGCACCGCCCGAATGCCCGCATGGAGAAACACCACGCCCGCGGGAATCGCCCCGTCAAACCGCGTGAGCGTGGCAAGCGCCAGCGGAATCGCCGCCCACGTCGTGCGCCCCGCGAAGTGCAGGTAGAATCCCAGCAACGCTAGGAACAAGTAGAGCGGGACTTCAAACCCCAGGCTCAGCCACAGGAGCGGGAAGGCGGCGTAGAGCGCGCCCGCCACGACGCCCGCCGTCGGCTGCCCGAACCGCCGCGCCATGCGGTACACAATCCATGCCCCGCCCCAAATGCACAGGACGCCGATGGCGTTGCTCAGGGCGGGCAGATTGGCCGTGAGCAGTCGCCCCGCCGCCAGCAGGAGCGCGTACAGCGGCGTCGTCGTGCTCAGGATGCGCTCGCCCTCGTTGTACACGAACCCGCGCCCCGTCGCCAGGTTCTCGGCGTAGCGGTACGTGATAAATGGATCGTCCAGGGCCATGCCGCGCAACGCCCAGCCGATGCCCAGAGCGATGGCGGCAAAGAGCAGCGGAGCGGCGACATCCGCGGGCCTTCGCTTGGCGGAGGCGGGAATCATGGCCGGTCTCCCCCGACGAGCGCCTCGTACAGGGCCAGCGAGTCGCGGGCGATGCGATCCCACGCGAAGAGGCGCGAGAGCCGCCGTGCCCCCTCGCCCAGGCGCGCGCGCAGGCCCGCGTGGTCGGCCACCCGCGCGATGGCCTCGGCCAGGTCGGCGGGCTGGTCGGGCGGCACAAGGATGACGTTCTCCTCGGGCACCAATTCCGGCAGGTGCACGCGCGGCACCGTGGTAACGACGGGCACGCCATGGGCCAGCGCCGCCATCAGGCTACCGCGGCGGAAGGACGCGCCGTCGGAATAGGGCAGCACGGCCATATCGGCCACGGCGAAGGCAGCCGAAACCTCCTCCGGCGGGAGGAATCCGGTCCAGACGACGCGGTCGGCCACCCCCTCGCGGGCGATGACGTTCTCCACGTGGCGGGCGAATTCGCGGTTCGTGGGATCGCTGGCGCCGACCTTGCCGCCAATCATCAGCAGGCGCACGGGCCGCCCATGCTTGGCCAGTTGGCCGACGGCGGCGATGAGCGTGTCCCCGCCTTTGGTGGCATTCAGGAAGCCGAAGTAGGCCAGCACCAAATCGGCCGGCGACAGGCCCCATTTGGCCCGCCATGCCCCGCGCTCAAACCCCTGGGGCAGGCGCGGCGCGATATTGCTGCCGATGGGGATACGATGCGGCGCGCGGGAAACCCCCAGGTCGCCAAAGGCCAGTTCGTCCTCGCGGTTGGTAACGATGGCCGCGTCGCAATCCCGCGCCAATCGGGCCACGGCCCAGCGACGCGCGCGCCCCGCCTTCGGGAACAGGTAGGGCAACTTCAGGTCGTGAAACGTAACCGCGCGGCGCACTCGGGGCGCTCCCATCCGCAGATATGCCGGCAACAGGTGAATCGGCAGGCCCATCCCATAGGCCGCCGCCTGGTACTGGACGTGCACCACATCGGCACCCCACGACGCCCCGACTCCCGCCACGGCCCCCAGGCTGGACCATCCCCAGCGGCGCACCGCGGGATAGACCGCCACGCGGGAATCGTCCAGCGCAGCGGCGCGCGCCGACGTGATGACCGCCACCGTCGCCCCCAAGTCGGCCAGGGCGCGCGCCAGGGTCGCCGTGTAGTCGCCCACGCCGCCCTGCATGGGTGGGAATTCGCCCGTAACGAACAGCACCCTCATCGCAGCCCCGACCTCACCACCTGCCAATATGCGGCGATGCGCTCGGCCCGCAGCGCTCGCCGATGGCCCAGGAGCCACTTGCCGCCCTCCTCGGCCAGCATCCAGAGATACGTGCCGAGAAGGAACAGCCGCAGAATCTCGCCCCGCGCCGCGCCGAAATGCTTGGCGAAATAGGCCACCTTGCTCCGCTGAAAGTGGATGTGCTTGGCGGCAACCACCTGCTCGCTGCTCTTGCCGCCGTAGTGGACGATGGCGGCCTGGGGCAGGTACACCACGCGCCAGCCGGCCCGCTTGGCCCGCAGGCACCAGTCCATCTCCTCGGAGTACATGAAGAAGCGCTCGTCCAGCCCGCCTACCTGCTGCACCACTTCGGCGCGGGCCATCAGGCATGCCCCTTCCAGCCAATCCACATCCTGCTCCTGGTCGTCGGGCCTGTCCCACATGTAGTAGCGCGCCAGCAGGGGATGGCGCGGGAACCACCGCTGCAAGCACGTGCTCTCCACGAACGCCGTGCCGTAGGTGGGGAAGCGGCGGCGCGAGGGCTGCAGGCCGCCGTCGGGCGTCAGGATGCGCGGGCCGACGATGCCCACATCGGGGTGCGCGTCCAGGTAGTCGGCCATCGTGGCAAGGGCGTCGCCCACGATTTCGGTATCGGGATTCAGCAGGAGCACCGCGCGCCCCCGACAACGGGCCAGCCCCTGATTGTTCCCCCGCGTGAACCCCACGTTCTCGCTGTTGGCGATGAGGCCCACCCGCGGGAACATCTCGCGCACCATGTCGGCGCTCCCGTCGGACGACGCGCTATCTACAACCCAAACCTCCAACGTGCGGCCGCTGGCGGGTTCGCCGTCAGGGGACACCAGCGTCCAGCCTGGAGCGGGAAGGAGCGAGTGCAGGCACTTCTCCAGCAGCGCCCTCACGTTCCAGTTGACAATGACTACGGATAGATCCACGTCTCCGCTCATGGTAGCCATTAGCCATCAGCATTCAGCGGTCAGCCAATACCGACTTGACAATCGCGGATGCTGATTGCTGATCGCTGACCGCTGACCGCTGCTACACACGGCGCGCAACGACATAGTCCGCCAATTGGGCGAGGATGTCGCGGGACGGGCAGGCGGGCAATCCATCCAGCACCTCGCGGCACTTGCGGACGTATTCGGCAGCCTCTTCCAGCGCCCCGTCAACAGCCCCCGAGGCGACGATGGCGCCCACAGCCTGCTGCACGGCCTGCGGATCGCCCTGGGCAGCGCGCCGCACCAGCGCCTCGGCTTCCGCATCCCGCGCCTGTTCCAAGTAGCGCAGGGCAGGCAGGGTAACGATGCCCTGGCTCAGGTCACTGCCCACGGGCTTGCCCAGTTCCGACGGGTCTCCCACGTAGTCCAGCACGTCGTCCACGATTTGGAAGGCCATGCCCAGGTTGTGGCCGTAACTGCGGATGAGGGCCACCTTGTCGGGCGGGGCCGCGCTGAGCACCGCGCCCACCTCCGCCGACGCCGCGAACAGCGACGCGGTCTTGCTGTAGATGCGCTTGTCATAGGCCTCGCGTGTCGGCGGCCACGTGCGGTCGGCCAGCAACTGGCGCAATTCGCCGTTGCAGATGGTCATCAGCGCCCGCGAGAAAATCTGCACCACGGGCACGCTATCGGTCTCGGCGGCCAGCGACGCCGACACCGCGAACATGTAGTCGCCGGTGAGGACGGTCGCCTCGCCGCTCCACTGGCTGTTCAGGGTAGGATGGCCTCGGCGCGTGTTGGCGCGGTCAATCATGTCATCGTGCACCAGGGTGGCCGTGTGGAGCATCTCAATGGCCGCGGCAGCCGAGATGACCTTGTCGGCCTGGGGCGCGTAGAACTGCGATCCCAGGATGGCCACAGCGGGGCGAAGGCGTTTGCCCCCCGCGCGCAGTAGGCTCTGCACCGCCGTCCTCAGCAGGGGAAACTCCACGTCGGAGGCGCGGAACAGCCGCTGCTCCACCTTCTCCATGTCGGCGCGTATCGGTTCCAGGAAGGGCAGAAGGTTCAAAGGATTTCCTCTCCACAGCGATCAGCCATTCGCGTTCAGCGATCAGCCTTTCGTGGTGCGCATCCGCTATCTTTCGCCGACCGCTGACTGCCGATCGCTGACTGCTGATCGCTCTATGATTAGCCCAAACAGCCGCGCCGCGTTGGCCGTTGTGGCGCGCGCGACCTCGGCCACAGGCAGCCCCCGCGCGCGGGCCACCGCCTCGGCCACCAGCGCCACATACGCCGGCTCGTTGCGCTTGCCCCGATGCGGATGCGGCGCCAGGAACGGGCAATCGGTCTCAATGAGCAGTTTGTCCAACGGCAAGGCCGCCGCGATTTCCGGCAGTTTGCGCGCATTGGCGTAGGTAATCGGCCCTGCGATGGAGATGAGAAACCCCAACTCCACCGCCTCCAACGCCATCTCCAGGCTGCCCGAGAAGCAGTGCAGCACGCCCTTCTCGGGCAGCGGCAACGTTCCCGCCCACCCGCGCAGGATGGCCATGACCTCGCCGTGGGCGTCGCGGTCGTGCACGATAATCGGCTTGCGCAGTCGCGCCGCCAAGTCCAACTGTGCCTCAAAGGCCTGGCGCTGCGCGGGCCTCGGCGACAGGTCGCGGTAGAAATCCAGCCCGATTTCGCCGATGGCCACGACTCTCGGCGCGCGCGCCAGCGCCTCCAACTCGGCCAGGGCGCTCGCGGTGAGGCCTTTCGCGTCGTGGGGGTGCACGCCCACCGCCGCGAAGATGCGCGCGTGCGTCTGCGCCAATTCTACCCCGGCCCGGCTGGAGGGCAAATCCGCCCCCGCGTTCACGATGGCCACAAGCCCCGCGGCCCAGGCGCGATCCAGAACCCGCGCGCGATCCCCGTCAAATGCATCAAAGTCCAGGTGCGCGTGGGCATCCACCAGCGCCGGATTCGGCCGCTCGCTCACGCCGCCTCCCTAGCGTTTCAGGCCCGTGAGGCGAAGCCCCTCGCTCAACAGGTCCTGCACCTTGTCGGCGCGGGTCGTCTCGCAGTACACGCGCAGGATCGGCTCGGTGCCCGAGAACCGAATGAGCGCCCAGCCACCGTCCTCCAGGTCCATCTTGAACCCGTCGCGGGTGTCCAGGCCCACCACCTTCATCCCGGCCAGCGTCGCGGGGATGTGATCCCGCACCCGCGCGATGATGGCTTGCTTCTGCTCGGCGGGGAAGGTGGCGTCTATGCGATCGTAGAAGTGCGGGCCGACCAGCGAGTACAGGTAGTCAATCAACTCCGACGGCTTCTTGCCGGTCTGCACCATCAAGTCCAGGATAAACAGCCCGGCGAGGATGCCATCGCGCTCGGGGATATGGCCGCGGAACCCGAACCCGCCGCTCTCCTCCCCGCCCATGATGGCGTCCTTCTCAATCATAGCCGGGCCCACGTATTTGAACCCCACGGGCGTGCGGATGACCTCCAGGCCGTAGCGGGCGGCCAGTTTGTCGGCCATGACGGTCGTCGTGATGGAGCGCACCACCGGCCCGCGCCACCCGCGCACTTCCAACAGGTACAGGAGCAGGAGCGCGTACACCTGCAACTGGTTGATGAACGTGCCGTGCTCGTCCATCACGCCGATGCGGTCGGCGTCGCCATCGTTGGCCAGGCCGACGTCGGCGCGGCGGTCGCGGATGGCGTCGGCCAAGGCGCGCAGGTTGTGGCCGATGGGCTCCGGATGATCCAGCCCCGGGAACAGCGGGTTGCGCTCCGCGTGAATCTGGAACACGCGCGTTGCGCCGCCGTCCAGCAGCCGCGGGAAGTAACCCATCCCCGCGCCGTACATGGCGTCCACAACGATGTTCAGCCCGGCGGCCTTGATGGGCGCCAGGTCCACCATGCGGGCCACCTGCGCGAAATACGCGGGCGTGGGGTCAAACATCTCCACCAGTCCCTTGCGCCGGGCCTCGTCCAGGGGCATGCGCCGCACGGAATCCTTCCCCGCCTGGACGGCGTCAATGCGCTCTTCCAGGGCGGTCACAACCTCCGGAGAAGCGGAGCCCGCGTACTCGGGCTTGTACTTGAAGCCGTTCCAGATGCCCGGGTTGTGGCTGGCGGTGATGACGACCGCGCCGGCGGCTTTGCGGTCCAGGATGCCCCACGAGACGACCGGCGTGGGCGCGAAGCGGTCGCACAGGTACGCCTTCACGCCGTTGGCCGCGGCGACCTCGGCTACCGCCGCCGCGAACTCCTCTGATTGGAACCGCGTGTCATACCCGATCACCAGGCCCTGTTGGGCCACGCCGCGGTCCAGCAGGTAGCGCGCCACCGACTGGGCGCACACGCGGACATTGTCAAAGGTGTAGTCCTCGGCGATGATCGCCCGCCAACCGTCCGTCCCGAATTTGATCTTGGTCGTCATGTCGTGCACCTCGTTATGCGGTGTTCAGAATCCCCGAAGGGGCAGGTCTGAGACCTACCGCCCCCGTCCCCGGCGAGGATTACAGCCCGTTCTCGCGGCGCAGGAGCGCCAGGTCCGCGTCCACCATCATCTTGACCAAATCCTCAAACGAGACCTGTGGCTCCCAGCCCAGCACTCGCCGGGCCTTGGACGCATCGCCCACCAGGAGGTCCACCTCGGCGGGACGGTAGAACCGCTCGTCCTGCACCACGTACTCGCGCCAGTCCAAATCCAGGTAGCCGAAGGCCACCTCGCACAGTTCGCGGATGGAATGGGTGGTGCCACTGGCGATGACGTAGTCATCGGGCGTGTCCTGCTGGAGCATGAGCCACATGGCGCGGACGTAGTCGCCGGCGAACCCCCAGTCGCGCCGCGCGTCCAGGTTGCCCAGGCGCAACTCCTTGTCCAGGCCCAACTTGATGCGGGCCGCGCCGTGGGCCACCTTGCGCTCCACGAACTCTAGCCCCCGCCGCGGCGACCCGTGGTTGAACAGGATGCCCGACGTGGCGTGAAGGTTGTAACTCTCGCGGTAGTTCACCGTGATCCAGTGGCCGTACACCTTCGCCACGCCGTAGGGGCTGCGCGGGTAGAACGGCGTGTTCTCGGTCTGGGGCACCTCGCGCACCTTGCCGAACATCTCGCTGGACGACGCCTGGTAGAAGCGAATCTTGGGATCCACGATGCGAATGGCTTCCAGCATGCGCGTAACGCCCAGGGCCGTAACCTCGCCGGTGAAGACGGGCTGCTTCCACGACGTGGGCACGAAGGACTGCGCCGCCAGGTTGTACACTTCCTGCGGGCGATACTCCTGGAGCAGGTCCACCAGCGACATCTGGTCCAGCAGGTCGCCTGGGACAAGGGTGATCTTGTCCTGGATGTGCTTGATGCGGTCAAAGTTCACCGTGCTGGTGCGCCGCACCATCCCCACGACGTGATACCCTTTTCCCAGCAAGAACTCGGCCAGATAGGACCCATCCTGGCCTGTGATTCCGGTAATCAAAGCGGTCGGCATGACTCCTCCCTATGAAACAACCTTCCCTCTCCAATACTCCAGCACATCCAGCAGGCTCTGCTCAAAGGGAATCTGCGGCTCCCAGCCGGTGCATTCCCGCAGGCGCGTGCAGTCGGCGACGACGGACGGGATGTCCGACGGGCGCATGCGCTCCGGGTCCTGCTCCACCCGAATGCGCACCAGCGCCAGCGACAGCAGGACATCCAGCACCTCCTGCACCATGCGCGCCTGGCCCGAGCCGACGTTGTACACCTCGCCCGACTCACCCTTCTCCATGAGCAGCGTATAGGCGCGCACCACGTCACGCACGTCGCTGAAGTCGCGCTTGGCCCGCAGATTGCCGACCCTGATGACGGGCGCGCGCACGCCCGCTTCAGCCTCGGCAATCTGCTTTGCGAAGTCGGGGGCGACAAACCCCAAGCCCTGGCGCGGCCCGATGTGATTAAACGGCCGGACGCGCACCACGTCCAGTTCGTTGCTCAGGTGATACTGGAGGCCCAGCATGTCCTGCGCGATCTTGCTCACCGCATACGGGCTCATCGGGCGGAACGGGTTGGTCTCCCGAACGGGCACCTCGTCGGGGTACACCAGGCCGTACTCCTCGCTGGAGCCGATGACCAACAGGCGCGCGTGGGACTTGGCCCGCACCATCGCTTCCAGGATGTTCAACTGGGCGCGGATGTTGTTGGCCAGGGTGAACCACGGGTCTTTGCGCGACAGGTGTACCACGGGCTGCGCGGCCAGGTGGAAGATGCAATCGGGCTTGGCCTGCTCCACCAGCCGCGCGACCGCCTCCGCGTCGGATAAGTCCAGCGGATACAGTTCCAGTTGGCTCTGAATGTGCGCGATATTGTCGGTAGGGCCATGCACGGTACCGGCAACCTTCCATGGCCGGTTCTGGAGGAGATATTCGGCCAGGTGGCTGCCGACAAAGCCGGATATGCCTGTGATCAGCGCCTTCAACACGTCCTCCGAGTGGCGGGCCTTGCTGCCCAAGAAACAGCACGCGCATTATACTTCAGTCGGGCCTCAACTGCAAGAAGCGGCGCGGCTGGTGGGGTCATTCGCCGGAGAGAAACACGGAGATTGCAGAGGGCATATGGGATGTTGCCATGCCGCGTGGGGGCAGGTTGTAGTGGGGCAGGTCTGAGACCTGCTCCACTAGCCCTTACAACAGCATTTCTCATACACTCGCGCGGATTCGCGGCTCGGCCTGGCACCCCTATCGCGCTGCGCCCGCCGCAACCCGCCGCGTCTGCACGTACCAGCCTGCAATGCTCCGGAACCGATCCGAGGCGCTGCGCACCGGCCCCAAGGTTACCCCCTGAACCGTGTCCCGCACGCCCATCGTGTACACCGACTGATACAGAAACACCGCCGGCGCCTCGTCGCGGAGAATCTCCTGAAGCCGCCCGTACAACTCCTGGCGCAGCACCGTATCCGGCGTCTGGCGCGCCTGCTCCATAATCTCGTCGGCGTCGCGGTTCTTGAACTGCGCGAAGTTCTGCCCGGGGTCTGTGGCCTGTGTGGAGTGCCAGAAGGGGTACATATCGGGGTCGGGCGTGATGTCCAGCCAATGGTACAGCACCGCCTGGAACGCGCGGGGGCGCAGGTAGCCATCGGCCAATTCCCCGGCCGAGACGGGCGCGACGGCAACCCGCACGCCGATCTCCTGCCACTGGCCCGCGAGGGCCTGGGCCACCCGGACATCCTGCGCTGTATCCAGGCAGGCAATCTCCACTTCCAGCGCCCTGCCATCCTTGTCGCGAATCCCGTCGCCGTCGGTGTCGGCCCAGCCCGCATCGGCCAGCAACGTCCGCGCCTGCTCGGCGTCGTAGGTAGACTGCTCCACCGCGGGGTTGTAAGCCCACGACGTGGGCAGGATGGGGCCATACAGGGGCAGCGCCTGGCCCTCCAGCGCGTCGGTGATCAGTCGCCTGCGGTCGGTGCCCAAAGCCAGGGCCTGCCGAACGACCGTCGCATCCAGCGGCGGCGACTGGGTGTTGAGGATAACCCAGGTAGCCTCGGCCACAGGTGCCGAGTACAGGTTCAGCGAAGGCAGCGCCGCCGCATCGCTCAACCGATCGGCGGGGATGCTTCGTATTCCATCCACCTCGCCCCGCCGGTACGCGGCGAACAGCGATTCCGTATCGGGATACAGGCGCAGCACCAGCCGCTCCAGGTAGGGCTTCGGCCCGTCCCACAGCGGATTGGGGCGCAGGACAATCTCCTCTGACGACACGCGCTCAAGCATGAACGGGCCGTTCCCGATGGGCGAGGAGTTGAACGGATGGGCCAGCAGGTTGGCCGCCGAGGTGCCCGCCAGAACATGGGAGGGGAGCAGCCCAATGGTAGTGTAGTCCAGGAACGGCGCGAAGGGTTCGCCGACCGTGAACCGCACGCGACGGTCGTCCACCTTCTCCACCTGCACCGTCTTCCACAGTTCCGTCAGATAGGGCGGGCCGGGGAAGTCGGGGGACTGCATGAGTTGAAAGGTGTAGACCGCGTCGTCGGCGGTAATGGGCGCACCGTCCTGCCACTTGAGGCCGGGCTTCAGGGTGAAGGTATACACCCGCGCGTCGCCCGAAATCTCCCACGATTCGGCCAGGTCGGGCACGATGCGCGCGCGCTCGTCCACGCGGGTGAGGCCGCGGAACAGCAAGCGGGCCAAATCCTCGTCGGTCTCGTTGAATGCCGCCAGGACGGGGTTAGGCCACTGGGGCGCGCCCACCACCCCTTCCGTGTATGTGCCCCCCTCGGCGGGAACCAACACGGTGCTCACATGCACCACCTGGCGCGCCAGGACTACGCCGATGAGCACAATCCCGCAGAGGGTGAGCACTGCGGCCAAACGGGAACTGCGCGGCATACGCTCTCCAGGGTTGCCCCGTGTAGCAGGGGCGGGTGGGCGCACGTGGCGCAGACTATGCGATGATGACGATGATGAGCGAAACCAGCAGGAACGCCACCGCCAGGGCGATGGTGGAATTGTACAGGACCTTTTCCACGCCGCGGCGCGTGCGCTGCACGGCGGACTGGGCACCGAAGACCCCGCCCAAATCGGCCTCGCGGGCCTGGAACAGCACCGCGACGATGAGCGCGATGGCGATGATGATTTGCACGAGATACAGATAGGTCAGCAAGAAACACACCTCCTCAAACGTTGCTGCGCGGTGCGATTATAGCATTTCACCCCCGTCGCGCCAAATGGCACCTGCCGGCGATTCGGTTTCATCTGCGCCGCCTCGTTGCCCATCTCTACGCGAATGAAACACGTGCGACGCACCTCGGAGGTGCGTCGCACGTTGACTGCCCGTCCGTGGTTCTCCGCGTTCGCTGCGGTCTCGGCGGCGAACCCCGGCCGGGATTTGACAAATCGCGGTCAACGGCGTAGCGTAAGCAGAAGCCACAGGACGGAGGAGCGCATCATGGGCCACGACCACGACCATCCACACGAGCACCAGCACGCCCGCGTCAACGCGAAGGTGGCCGTCGCCACCGACGACGGGCTTACCGTCCGCGACACATTCGCCGGCGCGGCGTACTACGCGGTCCTCACCGTGCGCGAGAGCGACATCATCCACAGCGAACTGCGGGAGGCCCCGCTTGATAACCCGGCGAGCGACCCACCTCTGCAGCGCGCCCTGGCGTTGCTGGCGGACTGCCAAGCGGCGCTGGCCCGCCGCATGGACGACGCCACGCGCCAGGTGCTCCTGCAGGCCGGCATCCGGCCCGTCGCGACGCCGCTGGAACTGGTGGAGGAAGCGGTGGATCGGTTTGTCATGGACACGCTGGCCGAGTTGGGGCGATAGGGAGACGAGCCGATGTCCGGCGGCCTGTCCCCGCGGCGCGCAAGGTGGCCCACCTGGGCGGCGCGGATCGCCGTGGCCGCCGTGTGCGCCTGGAACCTGTCGGCGGCCGTGCCGTTCACCCTGGGCCCGGACCGCTATGTCGCCGCATTTGAAGTGAGCGGCCCGGGCGCCGAAGCCCTGGTGCGCGGCCTCGGCATCTTGTTCCTCATGTGGCAGGTGCCGTTTCTCCCCGTCATCTGGCACCCGCGGCGATACCGCACGTGCCTGCTGGTCATCCTGGTCATGCAAGCCGTGGGGCTGGCGGGCGAACTCTGGATGATGGCGACGCTATCCCCCGCCCACGCGGCCTTGCGCGCCACGGGCACGCGGTTTGTCGCGTTTGACGCGGCCGGCCTCGCGCTGCTGGCCGCGGCGTATGCCATCACCCGCTCCGCGCGAACCCACCCCCGAGAACTGTCATTCTGAGCGGCGGAGAGCGAAGAATCTCGCCCCTC
>JBBIHX010000033.1:0-2242 GCA_037446815.1 Caldilineae bacterium
CAGGGCGTGGTAGAAGGCGAAGGTGGCCAGCACAATCATGAGCGCAGGCAGGCTATAGGGGCGAACCTCCTGGGAGTAGTAGACGTGGGAAGGCAGGATGGTCAGGATGGCGGCGGCGAGGAATCCGGTGGTTTTGTCAAACATGCGCTTGCCGAGGAAGTAGACGGCGGCCACGGTGAGCACGCCCCACAGTACGGCGGGGAGGCGCAGGATGCCCTCGGAGCGGCCGATGTAGTAGTAGACGAAGTGGGTGACGAGGTAATCCAAGGGCGCAGAACCCGGGTAGGCCAAAGCGGCTTTGGGTACCCTCCACCATGGCTCGCGGGCTGCTCGCACTTGCGACAGTTCGTCAATCCAGAAACTGTCCTGCTCCAGTTGGTAGAGGCGCAGGGCAAGGGCAACGAGCAGGATGGCGCCCAGCAGGATAACCTCGTGGTGCTTGCGCAGGCGTTCGCGAAGGGTCTCGTGCGTCTCGCTGCTCATGGAAGTCCTCCATAGCGCAGAATCGGCATGGGCTGGCTGGGTGGGAGTGTAACACCCCGGCCCCGAGTCGTCAAACCGCGCGGGCCGCGGAGTCGGTTTCATCCTGTCACTATGTTTGCACTTTTGTGTGTTGGCCGATTTTGCGCCCGCTTCGCTCACGGCAGAGATGTTCAGGGTTTCCTCTGCGCTCTCTCCGCGCCTCCGCGGTGCAGAATCAACCGTGAGCGCGAGTCGGTTCCGAAGTCTGTTGGCATCTGCCGTCATTCTGAGCGGCGGAGAGCGAAGAATCTCGCCCCTCACCCCAGCCCTCTCCCGAAGGGCGAGGGCGTATCGCCTTCGGCTCAGCATGACAGAGTGGGGAGGCGGCGCGCGGGACAGGCCGACACAAGATGGAGCCGACTCGGCTGCGGAGGATCCCGTGGCCCATACTTTGCAGCCAAGATGAACAGATTGTCATGCAAAGGGGTTTGCGTTTTCATCGTTTTTTCATCTTGGACTGCTATACTGGGCCCGAGGGGAGAAAAGGGCTGAGGGAGGCCTTTTCGCACACTGCACCGGAGAGCACGCGCCGCGCTGCCGCCCTCCGTACTGAATCCCCGCGAGCGGTTGTTGTTTGCGCATTGGCACGAGGCTTGCATGGAGCGTGTTGCCACCGTGAACGCTCGGCCAGGCGCTGTGAGCGGAGGATGCGAAGATGAGCGTTGAGTCGGTTGCTGTGGACACGGCTACCCTGGAGTCCAGCCTGAAGCAGGTAAAGGGCGTGTATGCATGTCGGGTGGTGATGGATGCGCCCAACGAGATCGGCGAGATTCATGTGGTGGGCGCGCCCGACCGCAAGCCCAAGCAAATTGTGCGCGATATTGAGTCGCTCCTGTTTGCCAGGTTTGGCCTGCGGGTGAACTACCGCAAGATTAGCCTGGCGCAGATGCAGGAGGAGAAGGCGTTTGCGGCGCTGGGGTCGCGGCCCCGACTCCTGGCGGCGGAATGCGCTGGCGAGGGCGACTCCTACACCGTGCGCGTGCGGCTTGCCGATAATGGCAACGTCTTTGAGGGGGCGGCGAGCCAGCCCAAGGATGACGGGAATGCGGGCCGCGCAGCGTGCCTGGCCGCGCTGGATGCGCTCAACAAGATGGTCAACAGGAACGGGCTGTTCACTCTGGACGCGCTAGAGGTCATGCCGGTGGCGGGCCGCGAGGTGGTGATTGTGATGGTTACCTTCGCGTTCGCCGCGGGCGAGGAGCACCTCATCGGCACGAGTTTCTACCGCGGGGATATGGTGGAATCGGCCGTCCGGGCCACGCTGGACAGTGTCAACCGGCGGCTTTCGCTCATACGGTCGCTCTAGGGGTCCCGGCGCCGAGACGCCGACCCGAGCGCAACGGAAGAGGTGGGAGGCGGCATCGGGCTGAAGAAGCCTGAAGCGGAGCGAAGGGGAATCGGAAGAAACCTCAACAAACTTTCGGCCGAAAGGCTAGACTAGCGAAGGAGGAGATTCCCCATGAAGTGGAGAGTTCTGTACGCGTTGATGATCGTCGCCAGCATCGTTGCCGCAGCCGGCGCCACCGCCAAGTGGCACTAGCATGAACGCATTGGCCGCCTCCCACCTCTATCCGACCAAATCTGTCATTGCGAGCGAAGCGATGGCGGTTGACCTCACCCCCTCGTTGGAGAGGCCCGGCGCGGTGTCGCCCGGGGCTGAAGCCTCGGGCTGAGGAGGGCGAAGGCGCGGGGGTGAGGTGTGGCTGGCTGTGGGAGATTC
>JBBIHX010000033.1:2342-23804 GCA_037446815.1 Caldilineae bacterium
GCGCATGGGAAACCCGGCCCACTCCTGTCACCCTGAGCGGAGCGAAGGGTCTCGGGTCGGGAGATTCTTCGCGGCTTCGCAGATTAGAATGACAGGGGCGAGGGCAAGAGTTGCGGAGTTGGCAGGTTTTGGGTAAACTGCAGGCCATCCGCAAACGGGTTCTGAGGAGAACAGATCGGCAACTGGCGGTCTGTCGCCTGGGGTCGCGGGGCATCGGCCTGCCGGTCTGGGGAGGACGGTTACGTGAGGGCACTGCCCGGACGCGCGCAAGTCTATATCATCGCACTCACCGTGGCGGCTTTGCTCGGCATCCTGGGCTGGCTGCCCACGCTCATGGCCCAGCCAACGCTGTGGCCTGTGGTGTTGCTGTTCGCGGGCCTCATCTGCCTGTCTGACATGTTCCCCATCGTGATGCCGTTCCCCGGCGACGCGGAGATGACCGTTTCGGGCGCGCTGCAGGCCGCGGTTGCTATCCTGTTCGGCCCGGCCGCGGCGGCCTGGGCGGCTTTTCTGGGCACGCTGGTGGCCGAAGCGATTTTGCGACGGGCTCCACACAAGGCGGCGTTCAACGTTTCCCAGATGGTGATCACCTTCGGGGCCATGGGCTCCCTGTACCGGGTCCTCTACGATGGGAACGTCAATCCCCTGAACTCCGTCCAGAACGCCATGGCTTTGGCCTTGCTGGCGCTTTTCTACTACGTTGTGAACACGGGGATGGTGGCGCTCATCATCGCCTTCGTGAACAACATTTCGGCCTCTTACGTCTGGAAGGTGAGTTTCCGCAACATCGCGTGGCACGAACTCACCATGGTTCCGCTGGGGGCGATGATCGTGATTCTGTGGCAGGCCAGCCCGTGGGCCATTGTCCTCATGCTGCTGCCGCTGGCCGTGGTGCGCACCTCGCTGCTGCAGTCCAGCGCGCTGCAACTGCAGACGATGGAGACGCTGATGGCGCTGGCGGATACCATTGACCAGCGCGACCCGACGACCTACGAGCACTCACAGCGCGTGGCGATGTTTGCCGAGATGATTGCCAAGGAGATGGGCCTGCCACAGGACCAGGTGGAACTCATCTCCATGTCGGCGCGCCTGCACGATGTGGGCAAGATCGGCATGAGCAACGCGCTCCTCTACAAGCCGCAGCAGTTCTCGCTGGAAGAGTGGCACGAGTTCCGCCGCCATCCGACCATCGGCGCGAGCATGGTGGAGAATTTCCCGCTGTTCCGCAAGGGCCGCGACCTCATCTTGCACCACCACGAGCGGTGGGATGGCCAGGGCTATCCCGACCGCCTGGCGGGAGAGGAGATTCCGCTGGGGGCGCGCATCATCGCCGCCGCCGACGCGCTGGAGGCCATGACGGCCGAACGGGTGTACCGCGACGCGCTGACCCTGGACGCGGCGATAGAGGAGTTTCGGCGGGAGCGGGGCCGCCAGTTTGACCCGAGGGTGGCCGATGCGCTCATCGCCGTGCTAGAGCGGTGCCGCCAGCAGGAGCCCGATTGGGAGCGCGCGACGTTCCAGAAGCGTATTCAGGCGTATCCGGTGGTGCAGCCCATGTCCAGCAGGGTGGGGAGTTGACGTGATCCTGCTCGTCTTCGCCCTGGTCGCGCTGCTCATTGCCCTGGCCCGTGGCGGCGACATCATGGCGCTGGCGCGGGTGCCGTTTCGCCTGGGGTGGCTTGCGCTCCTCGCCGTCGGCCTTCAGATTCTCATCTTCTCGCAGTGGTGGGCACGGTCGGCGCTGGCCGGTTGGACGCCGGCGCTGTACATCGTGTCGCTGGCGCTGCTTGTGGGGCTGGTGGCGGCCAACTGGCGGCTGCCCGGGTTGGCCGCGGTGGGGCTGGGGCTGGCGTGCAACGCCGTCGCCATCGGCCTGAACGGCGGCAGGATGCCCGCGTCCGCCGATGCGCTGCGCACCGCCGGATTGGAATTCGTCATCCTCAAGGCGGGGACCCTCGGCTCCTCGGCCAATACGGTGCTGCTGGGGCCGCAGACCCGCGTCCCCTTCCTGTGCGATATCTTCGCGCTGCCCTCATGGTTCCCCATGGCCACGGTCTTCTCCATCGGCGATGTGCTCATCGCGCTGGGCGCGGCGTGGTTCTTCTTGGCCGTGGTTCGCCCCAAGGGCACGACCGGCGGCCGCGGATAGGGCGGGCCCCCGCGAAGAATCTCGCAAACCGAGACCCTTCGCTTCGCTCGGGGTGACAGGATCGGGCTGCCTTCCCGCAAGGCCCTCACCCTAACCCTCTCCCGGCGGGCGAGGGAACTGGGGAGAGTGCGCCTACGGTTCACCAACACAAGATGAACCGACTCCTACCCGCGGGGGGACTCGGTTCCAAAGTCTGTTGGTAACCGCCATTGCGAGGGCGCGGGCGGAGGCCCCTCACCCCAGCCCTCTCCCAGCGGGCGAGGGAGCGACGCCCTCACCCCAACCCCATTCACGCGGATTCGCGTTCATTCGCGGCCATGGAACTGTCATTCTGAGCGGCGAAGCCGCGAAGAATCTCGCCCCTCACCCCAGCCCTCTCCCAGAGGGCGAGGGCGTATCGCCTTCGGCTCACCATGACAATGGAATAGAAAGGCCGCGCGCCAGACAGACCAACACAAGACGGAACCGAATCGCCCCTGGCCCCGCTTGACGTTTCCCCTTGCGCGGCGTAAGATGAAGCCAAGACTCGGAGGAGCAGCCATCTCATGGCCAGGGACGACCTGTTCGCCCATGCCCGCGCGGCACAAATTCGCAAGGAGGCCCCCCTCGCCGCCCGCATGCGCCCGCGCACGCTGGATGAGTTCGTGGGCCAAGAGCATATCGTCGGCGAGGGGCGGCTGCTTCGCCGCGCCATCCAGGCCGACCAGTTGACATCGCTCATCTTCTGGGGACCGCCCGGCACCGGCAAGACCACCCTCGCCATGATCATCGCCAACACCACCAAGTCGCACTTTGCCGCCATCAGCGCCGTCATGGCCGGCGTGGCCGACATCCGCCGCCTGATTGACGAGGCCAAGGAGCGGCGCAACCTCTACGGCCAGCGCACCATCGTCCTGGTGGACGAAATCCACCGCTTCAACAAGGCCCAGCAGGACGCGCTCCTGCCCCACGTGGAGGACGGCACCATCATCCTCATCGGCGCGACGACCGAGAACCCCTACTTTGAGGTCATCTCGGCGTTGGTGTCGCGCTCGCAGGTGTTCCAGTTGCGCCCGCTCACCGAAGAGGACGTGCTGGTCGTCCTGCGCCGGGCACTCACGGACAAGGAGCGCGGCTACGGCAACTGGAAGGTGCGCGTGGACGAAGAGGCCATCCAGCACATCGCCCACATTGCAGGCGGCGACGCCCGCCGCGCGCTCAACGCCCTGGAACTGGCCGTTACCACGACCCCAGCCGACAAGCAGGGATGGGTGCACGTTACCCTCCAGGTGGCCGAGGATTCCATCCAGCGCCGCGCCATCCTGTACGACCGAGACGGCGACGCCCACTATGACACCATCTCCGCGTTCATCAAGAGCCTGCGTGGCTCCGACCCCGACGCGGCCCTGTACTGGATGGCGAAGATGATTTACGCAGGCGAAGACCCGCGGTTCATCGTGCGGCGGATGATTATCTTCGCGTCCGAGGATGTGGGGCTGGCCGACCCGCAGGCATTGGTGGTGGCAACGGCAGCGGCCCAGGCGCTGGAATGGGTGGGCCTGCCCGAGGCGCAGTACGCCCTGGCCGAGGCCGCCATCTACCTGGCCACCGCCCCCAAGAGCAACTCCACAGGCGGGTACTGGAAGGCCCTGGCCGACGTGGAGCGGGAGGGCAAGGTAGAGGTGCCCAATCACCTGAAGGACGCCACCCGCGACGCCGAGGCGCTAGGCCACGGCGAGGGATACAAGTACCCGCACGCCTTTGACCGCCACTGGGTGGAGCAGCAATACCTCCCCGACGCCCTCAAGGGCCGACGCTACTACGAGCCCGGCGCGCTGGGGTACGAGAAGCGCATCAAGGAGTGGCTGGAGTGGATGCGGGGGCAGGGCGCCAGCACGGCAGGGGAGGAAAACCGCGAGGGCGAATGAGCCTCTACGCCCTTGCGCGCGGGCGACCTCAGCACCCTGCCGTGCCGTGCAGAGGGCCTACTCCATCTCCCACAGCTCCAGCGCCCGCAGGACGCCCCACCCTAGCCCGCCTCACGCGAAGTAACTCGCCGCCAGCGCGATGAGGAACTGCCCCGCGTAGTAGAACGCCAGGCTGATGCGGTGGTACCGCCACGGCTTCCAGAAACGCGCCGCGGCCAGAATCACGTCCGAGACGTAGAACAGCACCGCGCCACTCGCCACCATCGCCGCCTGGGCGGGGCCGAACGCGGGGCTTGCCAGCGTGGATACCGCGCGGTTCACCATGAGCGAAATCACGAGCATGTATACGATCACAGGCCCGCGCATCGCGCCCAGGTTTGGCCCAATGAGAGCGTACAATCCCACGCCCGCCGCCACCAAGACCGCCGCCGACAGGATGTCCCAGCCGGACGAGCGACCCAGCGCCGCGAACACCACCGTGTATGCAACGTGGGCCAGCAGGAACAGCACGAGGCCCGCGAGAAAAGCCTTGCGGCTCTCCTGGAACATGAGCGCCACATCCCCGCCCAGCGAGAGAACCAACCCCACGAGCACACCCACTGTGTACGTCGGGTTCTGTGCCGGCTCCCGCAACGCCAGCGCTGCGGCAGCGATGACAAGGAGCGTGGACAGGGGCTTGGACACGTAGACGAGGCGTCGCCTGCCGGCGAACTCGGCTGCGATGAGGATGCTCACGGCTGCCACGAGCAGGGGCGCGAGAAGGACCGCGGTCTTCACCATGAGACCCTCCTTGTCCAGGGATCGCGGCGCAGCAAAGACCGCACGCGCGCGGTAGGCCCAGTCCCACCGCGCGCTTTTCGGCCCCTACGGGTTACAGCAGGCTACCGGCCCTCTACGGTTGCGATGGCCTGTTCGGGCGGCACGTTGGCGTAGAGAACGCTCATGATGCCCGGCAGGTACTTGTCCATCATGAGCACGTTGGTATACACGAGAGTCTTGACCATCTGCGTCGTCAACTGCCCGCCCTCAACGTCAACGCTCGTCTTGTAGCGAATCTCCCCGTCGGAGTAGTCCATCTCAAAGTTGCCGAGCACAAGGCCGTAGTTCGCCCGCGTGAGGAACTCGGCGATCGCCGCCCGCCTCTCCGGCACGGCCTTGGCCTCCAGCACGGAGTAGAAGATGAACCGCTCCTGCTCGTTCTTCGCCTGGGCATAACACATCCAGGAACCATTGCGGCCTGAAAACCCCAACTGAAGTATGGGCCTGTCCTCAAGTTGTCGGAATTTCCAGTCGTCCTCTTTGAAGAACCGAACCATGGTGTCAAAAATCGTCTCGCCCATCGCGCTCTCCTTTCTGGCTACTCTGGTAGCCTGTGGCCCATTATACCCCCGCCGTTGGGGCTGTCAATGGCGGGAAACGGAAGATTCGGTTCCAAACTGTGTTGGTGAATACGACTCGGTTTCATCTTGTGTTGGTGAAACGCATGGACACTCTCCTCGTGTGTCGTTGCGAGCGAAGCGAAGCAACCCCACGCCTCGGAGATTGCTTCGGGCGCTCCGCGCCCTCGCAATGACAAAATACCAACAGACTTTGGAACCGAATCAAACGGAATTCACCGCAGAGGCAGAGAAGATATCAGCGATTTCCTCTGCGTCCTCTGTGCCTCTGCGGAGGAATTCTGTCCCTACCCGCCAGCGGCTGGCGCGCTCACGTCCACGCGCCGCCGCGCCGCTCCACCTCGGCCAGCACCCGCGCCACAACGCCCGACAGGTCGCTACCCGCCGATGCCGCGTACACGTACGTCCATCCCGGCGGCACGGGGGCCCGTTCCGCCAGACCCACGCCCACGCCCCCCTGTGCGCACGGGATGGCGATGGCAATCCGGTACCGCCCGCTCGCGTCCCTCACCTCCAGCGACCCCTCCGGACGCAGGCCGGCCCCCTTCAGCGCCCGCCAGATGCGCTCCTCCAGCGGCTCGCGAATCCACAGATCGTTGATCTCCTCGGCCGACAGGAGCCGGCCCAGCGTGGTGGGAAGGAACGTCAATCGGCGGAGTCGCCGACTGGGGATGGGCCGCGGCAGCGGTTCCAGCGGCCCCAGCGCCACGCGGTAGTACCAGTCATCGGCGCGGGGATGGTCCGCCTCATCGGGGAGCAAGTCCCGCCGCCGCACCAGTTCAAACCGCAGCACCGGCGCCACATAGCGCACGCTCCAGGCCATGTCGCCGAACACCTTGGTGAAGTAGAACGCCAGAAGGTCCGCGCCTATCTGGCGGGGCGCGCGATTCACCGGAATGCGGTACCACCCCTCCGTCTGGACAATCTCCCAGTCGCGACGGTTGTTCACCAACACGACCAACACGCGGTACGTATCCGGAGAGCGGTAGGCAGTCTCGGTGTTCATCGCAGCATTACCAGCAAGTAGGCTGCGGCGGCCAGCCCCATCAGCAGCCACAGCACCGCAAACACGTGGGCCACACACCCCCAGCGGCCCGCGGACCGTGCCACCCGAGATTTGTCCGAGGACTCCCCGCCCGATTTCTTCGCGAGCGCGCGCTGCCCTTTCGCCCAGCGGCGGCTGGCCAGCCCGAGCACGATGAGCATCCCGCTCCCCATGCCCCCGCTAACCAACGCGTAGGGGTACCAGGGGTTGTCCTCGCCCGCGGACAGAATCAGCCACGCCACGGCCAGCAGAGCGAACGCCAGGATGACTAACCATCCCACCAGCGGCGAGTTCTTCGGCATACGGCCCCTCGCGTCAGGTGATCCGATGCGCCTCCGCCAGTTGCGGCGCGAACCGTCGCAGGTCCTCGCGCAGGCGCAGCAAGGCCAGGTCCTTGGCCTTTGCCTCCAGCATCACGTCGTATTCGCGCAATCCTTCTGCATCCTGCACAAATCGGATGAACTCAAAGGGATTGATGAAGTCCGAGTGCTGGGTCCAGAGGGGCGGCAGAAGCACATCGCGGCGACCGCCATCCGCGTCCTTGCGCGCGGCGATGCGGAACTCCGTGCGCGGCGAACTGAAGTGAATCTTCGGCGTCTGGCCCTGGGGCCAGGAGTCCAGCGCCATGCGGACGGCGTTTCGCAGCAGCACCCCCTCGTGGTTGCAGTTCTGGAAGTGCAGGTAGTCAAAGATGAGGCGGATGCCGGTCTGCCGGTGCACCCAGTGGATGTCCGAGATGCAGAATTGGCTTTCGTCGTTCTCCAGCACAAGCCGCCTGCGCGCCGGCTCGGGGAGGCGCTCGTAGCGGCGTGCGAACCGCTCCAGGGCCGCCCTGCGGTCGCCGTATAGCCCGCCCACATGGGTAACCACCACCGCCTCGTCGTCCAGGCCCATCTCGTCCAGCATCCGCGCCTGGGCCACGATGTCGCGCGCGCCCTTTTCGGCGATGGACTCATCCTCGGCGTTGAGCACGATGTATTGCGACGGATGGAAGGACAGCCGCAGGCCCTGGTTCCGCGCCATGTCGCCCAGCGCGGCCAACTCCCGCGCGCACTCGTCAATCTGCGCGTGGAATTGGGGCATGTCCGGATGCGTGAGGTAGGGGGCGATGTCCGACGAGATGCGGTACATGCGAATCTGCACCTCGCCCAGGTAGACGAAGATATCGCGTAGATACGCCAGGCTGACGCTGAGATGAGGGCTGTTCTGCCACCGGCGTGTGTCGTGGGACTTCAGCCCAGGCCGCCCCAGCACTTTCACGGCGAATCCGAGTCGCATGTGCCTGCGCTCCGCGGGTGTGATGTGCGCGCCGCAGGGCCGCCCCACGGCACGCGAGACCTGTGCGCACTGCGCGGGCACAACAGTAGCACGGGCGCGGGCGGCTGTCAAGCGCCTCCAGCCCCGCGCGGCCACGCTCCCTCGCCCCACGGAAAAGGGCCGGGGTGAGGGCAGCGCCCCCTCGCCCCACGGGAAAGGGTCGGGGTGAGGGCATCGCTCCCTCGTTCCCCCGCCCGTAGCGCAAGATGCCATCTTGCGCTACGCTAGGATGCCTTGGGCCTCCTGGATGCCAGGTAATACCCCGCCGCCAGGCCAACCACCAGCGCCACGACAACCGCCACAACGGCAATTGCCCCTGCGTCCAGATTCTCCAGCAGGCCGGGCGCGGGCGTCGGTGTGGCCGTCGGCGTCGCGGTAGGCGGCACCGGCGTGGGCGTGGCCGTGGGCTCCGGCGTAAACGTCGCCGTGGGCAACGGCGTGGGCGTCTCCGTCGGCGTGGGGGTGGGCAGCGGCGTATCCGTCGGCAATGGCGTGTCCGTCGGGGTGGCCGTCGGCTTGGGCGTGCTCGTGGGCGGGTGCGTCGGCGCGATGTAGGTCAGGCAGGCATCGTCCCAAAACGAATCGTTGTGCTTCACCGGGTACTCCTGCCAGCCTTTGGTGTACACGGTAACGTGATCGGCCAGGGCGCGGGTGGTTACCGTCAACTGCACCCAGGCGTCGTAGGGGAAGCCATCCGCATCGTAGCGCCGCGTCTCCCGATCCAGCACAGGCTCGGACCACACCGTCGTATCCGGCGGGGGCGCGCCGAACCCAGGCGGCGTGTTGCCGTAGGGGTCAATGCCCGCTTGGGCCCGGTAGTAGCCCGGCCCGCCCTCGCTCAGGTCCGAGATGAAACTGTTGTTCCGGCCGTACACTTCGTTCTGGCCGGTGTAAATCTGCACCCAAATCGTGAACGTTACCAGGCTCCCTTTCGGGACAGCCACCCGCTGCCAGAAACCGGACGTGTGCGTGGCCCACAGGGTGAAGAACTTCTGCGAGAACTGCCCGCTGTGGACGCGGTAGGGGCTGTTCTTCTCTACGATGTCTTCAACCTTGAACTCCGGCTCGCGGTTATGCGTCTGATCGCCCAGGAGCGACCAGGGGTACCAGCCGTTGGCCACCCAGGACGACAGGCTTGTGCCCTCGCCCATGGTGAGTCGGCTCCCCTCTTCAAAGCCGGGATTGGCAAGCAGGTTGCCTGGGCAGGGGTTCTGCAGCGGGGGCGCGGCGAGCACCCGGCCCTGGGGAAGGACAAGCGACGTTACGACAAGCACGAGCAAGGCCACGACAACGAGTTTGCGCATCGTTTACCAAATGCCTCCTAGAGAGATGGATTGTTGCGCGTGGGCGAGGACGACCGCCATGGCGATGGAAAGCACGCGGGTTACGTGCTCGTCCGCGCGGGAATTGATGATGATGGGGACTTTGGCGCCGACCACCAGCCCGGCCATGCGCCCGTTGGCGAAGTACAGGATGCTCTTCGCCATGGTGTTGCCGGCCTCCACGCTGGGGACGATGAGGATGTCGGCGCGGCCGGCCACCTCGCCGCCCAGGTTCTTGATGCGGGCGGCCTCGGGCGATATGGCGGCATCCAGCGGCAGCGGGCCGTCCACCACCGCGTCGTCCACCCACCCCTGCGCCGCCATGCGCGACAGGGCCAGCGCGTCTATGGACGACGGCACCTTCGGGTGGACCGTCTCGGACGCGGCCAGGATCGCCACCCGTGGGCGCTGGATTCCGAACAGCCGCGCCACCTCCACCGCGTTCTGGATAATCTCCAGTTTCTGATAGATGGTGGGGTACAGCACCACGCCGCTGTCGCTGATGTAGATGAGGCGATCCAGGCCCGGGATTTCAAAGATGCCCACGTGGGTCAACAGGCGCCCCCGACGGATGCCGTACTGGCGGTCCAGCGCCGTGCTCAGGAGTTCGTCGGTCTTGAGTTGGCCCTTCGCCACAACGTCCGCGGCGCCGATGCTGGCAAGACGCACCGCTTCGCGCGCGGCCAACAGCGCATCGGCCACGTGGGTAATCTCCATGCCGTTCAGGCTCAGGCCCTCCCGCTCGGCGATGGCGCGGATGGTCTTCTCATCCCCCACCAGATGACAATGGGCGATGCCCTTGCGCTCCACCTCCTCGGCGGCGATGAGCACTTCCGGATCCGCGGCGGCCGCCACGGCCACCGTCTTCGGCCCGACGGTAACGGCCTCCTCTATCATCTCGTCAAACGTCGTGATGGGTGAGGTACGCGGTTTCACTCCCATTCCTCCGCACGGGCAACTGCCCGTCAGTCGCCCTGCGCCAGGCGCGCCAGGGCAAGGGACGCGAACAGCGCCGCGCCAACGGCCAACGCCGACTCGGCCACGTCAAAGCGCGATGTGTGAATCGCTCGGAAGGGCTGGCCCTGCCCCCGCACGCCTAGCCGCAGGTAGCAGCCGGGCGCTTTGGCCGCGAAGATGCTGAAATCCTCCGCGCCCATCTCTATCGGCTGGTCGCCAAATCGGTCGCCCAGGAGTTCGCGCCCGACCCGCCGCGCCAGGCCCGTGAGTTCCGCATCGTTGACCGTGGGCGGATAGCCCTCCTGCACGGCCAACTCGTAGTCGCCGCCCAGGGCGCGGGCCACCTCGCAGGCGCGCCGGATGCCACCTACCAGCGCGGCGCGCACCTCCGGCGTGAAACTGCGCAGGGTGCCCTTGACCTCCACCTCGCCGGGGATGATGTTGCTCTTCGTGCCGCCGTGAATACTCCCGATGGAGACGACGCCGCTATCCAGCGGCGAGATACGCCGCGATACCACGTGGTTCAGCGCCACCACCACCTGCGCCGCCAGCAGGATGGGGTCCACGCCCTTGTGGGGATACGCGCCGTGGCTCCCCTGCCCCCGCACGACGACTCGGAACGCGTCGGCGGCGGCCATCACCGGCCCCGTGCGCACGCCCGCCGTGCCCGCTTCGGCCTCGTCGTCCACGTGCATGCCGAAGACGGCGCTTACGCCGTCCATGACGCCCTCGGCAACCATGCGCATGGCCCCGCTCTGGCCCTCGTCATCCTGCCCCTCCTCGCTGGGCTGGAAGATGAAGCGCACCGTGCCGCGAAACGCGTGCTCGCGCAGGAGCATGGCCGCGCCTATCAGCGCTGCCATGTGCACGTCGTGGCCGCATGCGTGCATCACGCCCGGGTTGCGCGAGGCGTAGGGGGCGTCGTTCTCCTCCTGGATAGGCAGCGCATCCATGTCGGCGCGCAGGGCCACGATGGGCCGACCGCTGCCCATGTCGGCCACCACGCCGGTCTTGCCTACGCCGGTTCGCGGCTTCAGGCCCAGCGACGCCAGAAGACCTGTGATGTACTCGGCGGTTCGGTACTCCTGGAAGCCCAACTCGGGATACTGGTGCAGCGTCCTGCGGATTTCCACCAGCCGAGGGAGCAGGGCAGTTGCATTGGACAGCATAACGTAGCCTCGTTGAAGGGAGAATGTTAGGGCAGGCGAACGGCCCGCTTGACCTCGTCCAGCGTTTGCGCGGCGATGACGCGGGCGCGCTCCGCGCCGTCGCGCAGGATGTCCCAGACCTCGTCCGGCCGCTCGGCGTACTTCGCGCGAATCTCCCGGAACGGCGCGAGGAATTCTATCAGTTCACGGGCAAACATCCGCTTGTGCTCCACGCACCCCAGCGTCGCGTTGCGGCAATCGCACTCAATCTGCGCCATCCTCGCGTCGTCGCCGGCGATGAGTTTGTGCAGCGTGAAGATGTTGCAGACCTCCGGGTGTCCGGGGTCCTTCTTATACAGGCGCGCGGGGTCCGTTACCGCGCCCATGACCTTGCGCGTGATGTCCTCGGGCGAGTCGGCCAGTTCAATGCTGTTGTCCTTCTCCAGCGACTTGCTCATCTTGCTCACGCCGTCAAGCCCCAGAATCTTGGGCGCCTCGGTCAGCACCATCTGCGGCTCCACGAGCACCTGGCCGTAGCGGGCGTTGAAGCGCCGCACGATTTCGCGCGTGAATTCCAAATGCGGGGCCTGGTCTATGCCCACGGGCACGGCATCGGCCTTGTACAGCAAGATGTCGGCGGCCATGAGCACCGGATATCCCACCAGGCCGTAGTTCACGTTGTCGGGCTGTTCGCGCACCTTGTCCTTGAACGTGGGCAGGCGCGTGAGCCAGCCGAGAGGCGTCGTCATGCCCAGGAGCGTGTACAGTTCGGTAACCTGGGGCACGTGCGACTGCACGAAGACGATGGTGCGCGTCGGGTCAATTCCGGCCGCCAGCCAGTCCAGCACCATCTCATACGTGTATTCGCGCAGAGGCGACGTGTCCACCAGCGAGGTCAGCGCGTGCAAGTCCACCACGCAGTAGACGCAATCGTACTCCTCCTGCAGCGCCACGTAATTGCGGATGGCGCCGAAGTAGTTGCCGAGATGTTGGCGCCCCGTTGGGCGCGCTCCGGAAAAGACCCTACCCTTCTTCATACGCTCACCTCATTCTTTCCAAGCATCTGTGGCCGGACCGGCCTCCCTAGATAGTTCAGTAGCCGTGGAACCCCACACGGACCTGACCGCGCTCCACGATGGTGGGGACTGCGCGCTTGCCGCCGTTGAGCGCCAACATGCGCTCGCGGGCTTCGCGGTCGGCCAGGACGTCGTATTCGGTGAAGGCGATGCCGCGCTGTTGGAGGTCCTTCTTCGCCGCCGCGCTGTACGGACAACCCGGCTTGGTGAAGATGACGACTTCTTCCTCAGGCATGATTCGCCTCCTGTGCGGAGTCATCGCTCCTGCCTAGTTTACCATACATGCCCACGGCATACAAAATGCCAGGCATTCTCTTGCCACCACACGCCAGAGGGAGACAAGCCGCAAGAACCTCGCGCCTGCGGGCACACACTGTACGGGCTACCGGCCGGTCGCCTCTGCAACGACGTTACTCGGACCGCGCCAAGCACAGCGAAGTGGGGCAAGCTCGGGATATGGCAGGCACGGATTGCACGGAAGGGGCTGAGGTGAGGGCGCGCTCCGGCCGCCTACGGCGCGGCCCGTCGTATCCGCCACGGGTGGGTGTAGACGACAAAGCGGTGCGGGCGCACGTACCCCACGAGGGTCTGATTCAACACGTCGGCCAGTTGCACCGATAGCGACGTTGGCGAGGAGAGGGACGCCACCAGGCTTACGCCCAGGCGCGCGGACTTGGTAACGAACTCGTAACTGGCGCGGCCCGTGCCCAACAGGAACTTGTCGCCCAGCGGGATGCCGCGCAGCACGCACGCGCCCAGGGTCTTGTCCACCGCGTTGTGCCGCCCGATGTCTTCGCACACCACGATTGCCTCCCCGGACGCGGCGAATATGCCGGCGGCATGGATTCCGCCCGCCGCCTTGTACGCCTCCTGCGCCGCGGTCAGCCGCTTCAGCGAGCCGCGCAACGCCTCCTCCGGAAACTCAACGCCGTCGCCGAGGGGCGGGACCGTGCACGCCCAACTGCCCGGGGCGTCGGCCGCGCACCCCGAACGGATGAAGCGCGGCTTGGCGAGTTTCTCGGCATCCGGGCGCACACCCGGCCGCAGGCGCAGCGTTACCCGCTTGGCGACCTCGCCGCCGTCGGTGTCCACGGACGCGATGGCCTCGGCATCGGGCACGATTCCTTCGCCCAGGCAATACCCCACCGCCAGTTCCCTATCCAGCCCGGGCGTGCGCATCAACACCGCCACGAGCGTGTCGCCCACGGCGATCTCCAGAGGCGCTTCCACAACCACAAGCCCCTCTTCGGGGCCGGGCGCTCCCCACGGTTGCGCTGGCCATCGGAACAGCCCCGGCGAGTCCCCATAGTCCGATGGGTTTGTGCGTCGTTTCACCTTCTCCTCCGCTCTGTGGGCACCACGCGGTCAGCCGCCGGCGCCCTTGCCGCACCTATGGCCCGCCCTCCGCCGTCGGTTCGGGCGTCGCCGTGGGGGCCGGCGTATCCGTGGGCGCGGGCGACGGCTCCGGCGAGGGCGTGGGGCTTGCCGGCGGCGTGGCCGTGGGCGTCGGCGTTGGGCTGACCGTGGGCGATGGCGTCGGCGTGGGCGTAGGCGTTCGCGTCCGCGTGGGCGTCGGCGTAACGGTGGGCGTGCGCGTGGGCGTGGGTGTCGGGTTGGCCACCTCCACCAGGGCGCGCGCCTCCACCGAGTTGCCCCGGTGGTCGTACACCACAAGGCGCAGCGTGTACGGCCCGTTGTCCAACTCCCGCGTGTCCCACTGGGTCAACAGGCCGCGATCCACCATGTTCCCGATGGGCGCGCTGACGGGGCCCCATCCCAGCGGACTCGTGCCGACGCCGTACTCCACCACGTAGTGCGAGAAATCCCCCATCCGCGCCGTGCCGATGACCTGCACCACGCCCATCACCCGCGCATTCGGCTCGGGCCGCTCTATGACGGCAATCGGCGCGAAGGTGTGGACGGAGCACGTCGCCGACGGCGGCTGTGGGATGTTGTTCTTGTCCACCCAGGGCCGGAATTCCTCGGGCCAGACCTCAAAGTAGCGCTCCTCCACCACGTTGGCCGGGCAGAATTCGGTGGCACGCTGGCCGCTCACGGTGCAGATGCGCAGCAACTGGTGCACGTCCTTGCTCGGGTCGGTCGGTTCCGTGCCCGCGACGAAGACCTCGGTGCCGCGCGCCGGGCAGACCTCGCTGGGCGCGGAGCCGGATACGGTGCAGATTTCCGCCGTAACGATTCCGGGCGGGCGGATGAAGTCCTTGGGAGGAACACCCTCCAGCGCCTCTTTCATGAAGCGGTTCCAGATGGGGCCGGCCGCTCGCACTCCCGGAAGCCGCTTCATGGGCGTGTTGTCGCTGTTGCCCACCCAGACGCCCACGGCGATGTCGGGCGTGTAGCCGATGGTCCAGCCGTCGCGGTAGTCGTCAGTGGTGCCCGTCTTCACCGCGGCGGGCCGCCCGATCTCCAGCAGGTTCCCCGGGCCGAAGGCCGGCAGGCGCGCCTTGTTGTCCGAAAGAATGCTGGTGATGAGGTACGCGTGTTGCGGCGACACCACCTGCTGCCCGCGGTTGGCGTCCAGCGACTCAATCACGTGCCCCTGGCTGTCCAGGATGCGGCGAATGGGCGTCGGCGGGACGCGCACCCCTCCGTTGGCCAGCGCCTGGTAGGCCCCCACCATCTCCAGCAGGGTAACGTCGCCGCCGCCCAGCGTCAGCGACAGCCCGTAGTCCGGGCGGTTGAGCGACGTGATGCCCAGCCGATGCGCCGTCTCTAGCATATTCTTCAGCCCAACGAATTGCAGCGCCTTCACCGCCGGGATGTTGTAGGAGTTGGCCAGCGCCGTTCGGACGGTAACGGGGCCGTGCTCTTTGTTGTCGTAGTTGTGCGGCTTGTAGGGTGGGTTGGCCCCATCCGGGAACTCGGTCTCCATGTCCAGGATGACCGTCGCGGGCGTCCACCCCATCTCAAAGGCCGTGAGGTACGTGATGGGCTTGATGGACGAACCGGGCTGGCGAAGGCGCAGGGCGACGTTCACCTGGCCGTCTATGCTCGCGTCGTTGAAGTCCGCGCTGCCAACCATAGCCAGAATCTCGCCCGTGCGCACGTCCAGCGCCACCAGGGCGCCGTTGGTGGCATGGTGGCTCTCGCCAACCTGGGCAATGTGCTCGCTCACCGCGCGCTGGGCGATGGCCTGCAGGCGGGGGTCCAGCGTCGTGTACACCTGGAAGCCCCCACGGTACAGGACCTCGGTCCCGTACTTCTGCTCCAGAACCTCGCGCACGTAGGCGACAAAGTGGGGCGCTTCCGAGCCATAGCGCGGCGGCACCAGGTTCAGCGGCTGCTGGGCGGCGGCTTCGGCCTGGGCGCTGGTGATATAGCCCTGCTCCACCATGAGTTGGAGGACCACGCGCTGGCGCTTCTTGGCGGCGTCAAAGTGGGCATACGGGTCGTACAGCGCCGGAGCCTGGGGCAGACCGGCCAGGAACGCCGATTCGGCCACATCCAGCGCGGCGGCCGTCTTCCCGAAATACGTCTCCGCCGCCGCCTCTATCCCATAGGCCAGGTTGCCGTAGTTGATCTCATTCAGGTAAATCTCCAGAATCTCATCCTTGCTGTAACGGCGGGTGATCTCGGCGGCGAGAACGGCCTCGGTGATCTTGCGCTTGAGGCTCACCTCCGGCGTCAGGAATAGGGTCTTGACCAGTTGCTGGGTGATAGTGCTCCCGCCCGAGACGATGCGGCGCTCCGTAACGTCGTACCACAGGGCGCGGAGGACGGACAGCGGGTCAAACCCGGGATGCCGGTAGAAGTTGGCGTCCTCCGTCGCGATGGTCGCGTTGATGACGTGGGGCGAAATGCGGCTGATGGGCACGACGGTGCGCTTGCCGCCGTAGGGGTCAAAGATTTCGTAGAGCAGGCCGCCGTTGCGGTCGTAAATCTTGGTGCTCAAGAACGTGGCCGATCGCGCCCGCAGTTCTTCGGCCGGGGGCAGGTTGCGGGCGATGCGCGCGTACAACACCACGCCCACAGCCAGGGCGACGAAGAAAAGCGCCACGGCCACCGCCGACGCGATGGCGAAAGCCTTGGCGGCGCGGTACCAACCGCCGGGCCGCGCTTGTGCGATGGGTGAGGTGGAGACAGGGTGCTTTTGCACTACACTCCTCTGGTTTTTCGGATGGCCTATGATACAAACGCCCGCGGCGACTTGCCGGTTCCGCCTGTAGAGCGCGGCCTCATTATAGTATGCGGAGCGGGCGCGGCAAATTGAGGGGGGCCAGGGCGCATTTCGGCGCGATTCGGGGCCAACGTCTGCTGTTGGCTGTCATTGCGAGGGCGCGGAGCGCCCGAAGCAATCGCCGGGGCGTGCGATTGCTTCGCTTCGCTCGCAATGACACACGAGGAGAGTGCGCCCACAGTTCGCCAACACAAGATGGAACCGACTCGGGCCAGGGCGCATTTCGGCGTGATTCGGGGCCAACGTCTGTGGGTATTCGTCATCACGAAGAATCTCGTCCCTCACCCCAGCCCTCTGCCGGCGGGCGAGGGCGGATTGCCCTCGGCTCAGCATGACAGATGGGGGACAATGTGCGACGCACCTCGGAGGCGTGTCGCACGTTCCCTATCCTTGACAACGGCGCGGGCGGCCTTATAATCTGGGCCAGTGGGAGACTTCTATCTCTAGGAGCAGCCGTGAAACCGCGAACGCGATTCCGCTCGGCCCTGCGGTGGCTGGCGCCCGGCATGCACGTCAAGCGATGGCTCCTGTTGCTTCTGCTGGGCACCAGCATCGTGGGTCTGGGCATTGCCTATGTCCTGAGGGAAATCTACGTGCGGTGGACCTTCCCGCCCGTGTTCTATTACCTCACGCTCCAGTTCATCGGGCGGACGTGGCGCGGGCTTCTGTTCGGCTTGGTGGGGCTGGCCGCAATCGGCGTCGCCATCTATCAACTCAACCGCTCGCTGTTGGCGGCCTTCCTCCGCCCCGGCCACGAGAATGTAGCCGAGACCGTGTACAAGCACTGGCAGCGCGAGCGCGGGCCCCGAATCGTGGCCATCGGCGGGGGAACGGGCCTCTCCACCCTGCTGCGCGGCCTGAAGGAGTACACCCAGAGCATCACGGCCATCGTTACCGTGGCCGATGACGGCGGCAGTTCCGGCAGGCTGCGCCGACAACTGGGCGTGCTCCCCCCGGGCGACTTCCGCAACTGCCTCACCGCCCTCGCCGACGCCGAATCGCTCACCACCCAACTGTTCCAGTACCGATTCAGCGAGGGCGAGGGGCTGAACGGGCACAGTTTCGGCAACCTGTTCATCGTCGCCATGGCGGGCGTTACGGGCAACTTTGAGCGCGCCCTGTTGGAGTCCAGCAAAGTCCTCGCGGTGCGCGGGCAGATTCTCCCCTCCACGCTGGAGAACGTAACCCTCGTCGCGGAACTGAAGGGCGAGGGCGAGGAGGTCTGCGAGGGCGAACCCGCCTGGGTGGAAGGGGAATCACAGATTCCGGAGTGCGGCCGTCCCATTGAGCGCGTCTTCCTGCAACCGAGCGACGTGCCGGCCTATCCCGGGGCGCTTCGGGCCATCCTGGAGGCCGACCTCATCGTGGCTGGGCCGGGCAGTTTGTACACCAGCGTCCTGCCCAATCTGCTGGTGCCCGACATCGTCAGGGCGGTGCGGGCGTCGCGGGCCAAGAAGATTTACGTGTGCAACGTGGCCACGCAGCGGGGCGAGACCGAGGGCTATACCCTCGCTGACCACATGGCCGCGCTGCACCGCCACATCGGCGCGGACGTGTTCCCCAACGTGCTGGCCAACGACAACCTGTCCGAGGCGCTGCCCGACGTGCCCGGCGTGGCATGGGTGCGCCCCGAATACCCGTCCGATGCGCCCTACCGCGTCTACACCGGCGACCTGGTGGATCGGGAACGCCCCTGGCGACACGATTCGGCAAAACTGGCCCGGTGGCTCATGGAGTTTTGCGAAGGGGCGGGATGAGGGTATAATCCATCGTGAATTCTAGCACAATCTTCACCGCAACGTCCAGACGGGACTTCCCCGATGTCGCGGGGGCGTCTGGATTCAATAAGGAGCGAGACGGATGAACAAGAAGACGATTCGTGATGTGCCCGTGATGGGCAAGCGCGTCCTCGTGCGCGTGGACTTCAACGTGCCGCTGGAAGGGGGCGAGGTGCGCGATGACACCCGCATTGTGGCGGCCCTGCCAACCATCCGCTATCTGATGGACGAGAAGGCGCGGGTGATCCTCGCCTCGCACCTGGGCCGGCCCAAAGGCAAGCCCACGCCCGAATTCAGCCTGAGGCCGGTGGCCAAGCGGCTCGGCGAGTTGCTGGGCGCGCCCGTCGCTTTCGCGAACGACTGTGTGGGGCCCGAAGCCGAGGCTGCGGTCGCCGCGCTTTTGCCCGGCCAGGTGCTCATGCTGGAAAACCTGCGCTTCCACGCCGAAGAGGAGGCCAATGACCCCGAGTTCAGCCGCAAACTGGCTGCCCTGGCCGACCTGTACGTGAACGACGCCTTCGGCACGGCCCACCGCGCCCATGCCTCCACGGCGGGAGTCGCGGCCTACCTGCCCGCGGTGGCCGGGTTCCTGATGGAGAAGGAGATTGACTACCTGAGCCGCGCCCTGGAAAATCCCAAGCGGCCCTTCGTGGCGATCCTGGGCGGCGCGAAGATTTCCGACAAGATCGGCGTGGTCAAGAATCTGCTGGGCAAGGTGGATCGGCTCCTCATCGGCGGGGGCATGGCCAACACGTTCCTCAAAGCCCAGGGCTACGACGTGGCGGCGTCGCTGGTGGAGGAGGACAGCGTCGCCGTCGCCCAGGAGTTGCTGGCCCAGGGCGCCGGCAAGATTCTCCTGCCGACCGACGCGGTGGTGGCCGACGCCTTCGCCGCCGACGCGGAGGCCAAGACTGTCCCCGTAGGCCAGGTGCCGGCGGGTTGGCGCATTCTGGACATCGGGCCGGAGACGGTCAAGGCGTTTTCCAAGGCGTTGCGCGGGGCTAAGACCGTGGTGTGGAACGGCCCCATGGGCGTCTTTGAGTTCCCGCGGTTCGCGGAGGGGACGTTCGCCATCGCGCACGCCTTGGCGAAACTGCCGGGCGCGGTTACCATTATCGGCGGCGGCGACTCGGCGGCGGCCGTGGAGCAGGCGGGCGTCGCGGACAAGGTGTCGCACGTGTCCACGGGCGGCGGGGCGTCGCTGGAGTTCCTGGAGGGCAGGACGCTGCCCGGCGTGGCCGCGCTCGCCGACAAGTAGTCCCGGCACACCCGCGAGCGCAGCAAGGGGCGACACTCGGTTTCATCTTGTGTTGGCCTGTCCCGCGCGCAGTCTCTCCATTCTGTCATGCTGAGCCGAAGGCGATGCTCCCTCGCCCTTCGGGAGAGGGCTGGGGTGAGGGGCGAGATTCTTCGCCCTTCCGCCGCTCAGAATGACAGTGGGCGCAAACGAGCTTGGGAACCGAATCAGCACCGACGGATACAGAGATGCCCACGGATGGCCGTTCTCCGTCCGTGGGCATCCGCGCTATCCGTGGACTACCCCCTGTCCTATCCGTGGGCATCCGCGCTATCCGTGAATTACCCCTGCCCTATCCGTGGGCATCCGCGCTATCCGTGGATCGCCTGCGCCCCGTCCGCGGAGCGCGCTTTCGCAAGTCCGGCGCTATTTCAGCGTTACCTTCATGTCCAGCGGCACGGTGTTGTACCACGTGTTGCCGGGTTTCAGCGGGAACAGTTGCCCGTCGGGGCCGATGAGGGTCAGCGGGTCCGGCCGATTGGGTCGCCGCCAGGTAACGTCCCACGCCTTGCCATCGCGGAGCACCGTCGCGCGCCCCTCGCCCCACAGTTGAATCTGGATGGAGTGGGAACCGAGTTCATCCTCCACGATAAGCGTCTCCACGTGGTTGACGTACAGGATGACGACGTTGTCCGCCCCGATTTGCTGATCCGTCAGGCGGTCCTTGTGGGGCTCGCCCAGGATGGAGTGCAAATACTGCCCGCGCTGGGGGTCGTAGGTCCACGTCACGTCGGAGTAGTACTTGCTATAGGGGATGAACGCCGAGACAACGGGCTTCCCGCCTGCGGGCACCGCGGCGTCGAACCGCATTCCGCGAATGTCCCGCTTGCCGAACCAGCCCTTGGTCTTCACGTAGTCCCAGATGGTTTTGGTGTCGGTAAACAGCGTGTGCTCGTAGGCAAGGCCGGGGATTTTCACCCGATAGAACACGGGCGCGCCGAACCAGTCGGATAGCGCCCGGTCGGCGAAGTCCGATTCTGTGATGAGGCGCGTAACCTCGGGGCTGGCCCCCGAATAAATCAGCCCGCACTGGAACATGGCGGGAATCTCCAAGTCAATCAGGCGGGCGCTCCGCACCGAGCCGATGCGTTCCACGTCGTGGCTGTGATAGATGGCGGTGTAGCGGGTTACGCCGCCCTCGGCCAGGTGCTCAAACACGATGTCGGCGGCCTGTAGCCCGGACTGGGGGCGCACCTGGGGCGAGTTGGAGATCTTGACGGCGATGGGCGGGCGTTCCAGCAGCGATGTATCAGCCACAGGCATGCCGGTCAGAGGCCAGACGTTGCCCGCCACGGTCGGCAGCGGCGTAGGCAGCGCGGCGGTCGGCTCGGGCGTCGCGGTCTCTACCTGAATCGGCGGTGGGGACGTTGGCGTTGGCGGTTCGGGCGTGGGCGTGGCAGCCGGCCGGGGCGTCTTGGTAGGGGTGGGTGTGGGCGCGGGACCGCCGCAGCCCGCCAGCGGCCAGGCCGTAGCAACCACCAGCAGGGCCAGCAGCGTCAGTTGCAGACAGCGCTTCATGTCGGGTCTATCCTCCGAAAAGAAATGCGCGGAAGCGTATCCGCGTTGCAAGGTGCGCACCCTCGGATTATATCAGCCCGCGCCCTGCGCGCAAACGCACCGGTGGGGAGAGTCGGTCTCATCTTGTGTTGGTGAACCGTAGGCGCACTCTCCTCGTGTGTCGTTGCGAGCGAAGCGAAGCAACCCCACGCCCCAGGGATTGCTTCGGGCGCTCCGCGCCCTCGCAATGACAAATACCAACAGGCTTTGAACCCGAATCGGTGGGGAAATTCGGTCCCAAGGTCCGTTGGTAACCGCCATTGCGAGGGAGCGACGCCCTCACCCCAGCCCTCTCCCAGCGGGCGAGGGAGCGACGC
>JBBIHX010000034.1:0-23775 GCA_037446815.1 Caldilineae bacterium
AGGGCACGGGCGGAAGCCCCTCACCCCAGCCCTCTCCCAGCGGGCGAGGGAGCATTGCCCTCAGCCCGATGCTTCAGCGTCGGACGGCCCTGCTCGCTGTCATTCTTCGCGGCTTCGCCGCTCAGAATGAGAGTTGGCGTGGCGTGTTGCGAGCGGAGCGACCTCGGAGGATGGCAACCGCGAAGAACACGAATCCGCGTGAACAGGGAACGTGCGACGCACATCCGAGGTGCATCGCACGTTGTCCTGATGTCGCGAGCGGAGCAGTGCAAGTTTGACGGTTCGGGCATGTGCGGGTATCCTGCATCTGTGAGCAAGGGCAAGGTACGCCTAGATGTGCTTCTGGTAGAGCGGGGCCTGGCCGAAACGCGCGAGAAGGCGCGGCGGCTGACGCTGGCGGGGAGCGTGGAAGTGGACGGCCACGTCGCCGACAAGCCGGGGATGGCCGTGGCCCGCGATGCGGACGTCCGCTTGCGCGAAGGGCTGCCCTTTGTCAGCCGCGGCGGGCTGAAACTGGCGGCGGCGCTGGATGCCTTCGGCATCGCGGTGGAGGGGCTCGTGGCGGCAGACTTCGGCGCGTCCACAGGCGGCTTCACCGACTGCCTGCTCCAGCGCGGCGCGCGGCGCGTGTATGCCCTGGATGTGGGATACGGCCAACTGGCGTGGCCGCTGCGCGAGGACCCGCGCGTGGTCGTCATGGACCGCGTGAACGTGCGCTACCTGGAGGCGCTTCCGGAGCCGGTGGACCTGGTTACGATAGACGTGTCGTTTATCTCCCTGGGCCTGGTGCTGCCGGCGGCGCTGCGCGTGCTGAAGCCCGAGACGGGTCAGGCGGTGGCGCTGGTGAAGCCGCAGTTTGAGGCGGGGCGGGACAAGGTCGGGAAGGGCGGCGTCGTGAAAGACCCTGCCGTTCACCGCGAGGTGTTGGGAAAAGTGCGAGGCGCGGCCCGCGAACTGGGCTTTCGCGTTCGCGGCGTGATGCGCTCGCCCATCACCGGCCCGGCGGGGAATGTGGAGTTCCTGATGCACCTGGCGCTGGCCGGGGATGAGCCGGACTGGGACGCTGCCCTGGAGATGGCAATGCAGACGACTCCAACCGCGTAGAGGAATTCATTGACGGAGCGACACGCCGTGGCCGACGCCCATTCGCGAGACCGATACCCCCGTGCCTTCTTCCTGGCCATGTTTGCCAATTTCGTGTTCTTCGCGAGCATGCACCTGCTCATGTGGACGCTGCCCATCTACGTGTCGCTCCGCTTTCCGAGCGCGACGGCGGTGGGTCTTATCATGGGGCTGATGGCGCTGTCGTCGGTGTTGCTGCGGCCGTGGGCCGGCAACTGGGCGGACCGGCAGGGACGCAAGGCGGTCATCCTCGCGGGCGTTGTCTGCACGGGCCTCGCGCCGCTGTTCTACCTGGGCGGGCAGTCGCCGGCGCTGCTGGCCCTGGGGCGGCTGATGAATGGGGCGGGCATCTGCCTGTTCACCACAGGCTACGGGGCGCTGATTCCGGATTTGGCCCTGCCGGCCAAGCGCGGCCAGGCCATCGGGCTTGCGGCCATCACCATGCCGCTCTCGCTGATGATTATGCCGCGCGTGGGCGCTGCGTTTCAGGAGCGGTTTGGGTTTCCGCTGCTCTTCGTAACCTCCTGTTTGGTTGCCGCCATTGCGCTGGGGGTGAGCCTGGGGCTGCCGCGCGGCAATTTCCGGGCGGTGTCGGAGGCCGGGGCGGTATCTTTCCGCAGCGTGTTGGGTATGCGCCGGCTGTGGGCGGCCCTCGCCGCGGTGGCGGCGCTGGCGCTCTCCTACGGCGCGCTGCTGTCGTTCCTGCCTCTGTTCGCCCAGGAGCGCGCCATTCCGAATGGAAGTTACTTCTTCCTGGCCTATGGCCTGGCGCAGGTGGTGGCGAGTTATTCCGTTGGCGACCTCTCGGATCGCTGGGGCCGGGCTAGGGTGATCGCGCCAGGGATGCTAGGTGTGGCAGCGGTCATGGCGATGGTCTCTCGCGTGGGCCACCTGGTGCCGCTGCTCGTGCTCGCGTTCGTCATGGGTCTGCTCTTCGGCGCGGCGAAGATTCCCCTGGATGCGTTCTGCGTGGATTCGGTTCCGGCGGAAGGACGGGGAGTGGTGGTAAGCCTGGAGTTCGCCGTGTTTGACGCGGGCATCGGCGTGGGGTCGCTGGGCCTGGGCGCGGTGGCCGACGCGGTGGGCTACAGCAACATGTTCCTGGTGATGTCGGGGCTGGTCGTGGCGGGACTTCTGGCCTTTATGCTGCTTTACCGGAGGAACGGCTGTGCGGCGTAGCGTCCTGGGCCCCCGCATTGCGCTGCTCGTCATCGCCGTTGCCGCCGTGGCCGTGCGCCTGTACGGGCTAGACTGGGATGGCGGGCAGTGGATTCATCCCGACGAGCGCATGATCCTGATGGTGGTGAGCAACCGCCTGGCCGTTCCCACGCCCGATCAGATGCCGCTCCTTCTCACGCCGCAAAGCCCGCTGAACCCGTCGTTTCACGCTTATGGCTCGTTCCCCATGTACGTGCTGAAGGCGGGGCAGTTGCTGGCCGACGGAAGATTGCCTCTCCACATCTTGGCGCGGCTCCTGTCGGTGGCCTTTGACTGCGGGACGGTGCTGGTGGTGTATGCCCTCGCGGCCTCGCTGGCCGGTGCGTGGTGGGGGGCGCTCGCGGCGCTGCTGGTGGCCATCTCGCCCATCCACGTGCAGTTGGCGCACTATTTCACGGTGGACACCCTGCTCGCATTCTGGACCGCGCTGGCGGCGTGGATGGCTCTTCGCCTGGCCGCTACGGGCAGGCTCCGTTGGGCGCTGGCCCTGGGCGCGGTGGCGGGGCTGGCGATGGCGACGAAACTCATCGGCGCCATGCTCCTGTTGTTCGTCGCGCTGACCTTGCTTGCGCGGCTGCTGGGGAGCGGGCGCTGGACATGGAGGGCCGCCTGGCGCGCGGTGGGGTGGGTTTCTGCGGCAACGGGGGTCGCCCTGGCGGTGTTTGTCCTCGCCGACCCCTATGCGGTGATTGACGCCTGGGCCTTCTGGGGCGAGGCGGCCAACCAGGCCCTGATGGCTCGCGGCGATCCGCGCTTCCCGTACACGTTGCAGTTCTACTACACGCTCCCGTACCTCTACCCGCTCTGGCAGAACCTGACGCGGGGCTGGGGCATTGGGGCCGGACTCCTGGCGTGGGGCGGCCTGATTTGGGGGGCGATTCGCGCGGCGCGATTCCGCAGGCTGGATGGTTGGGGCATCCTGGCGGCCTGGGCGCTGGTGTTCTATCTCGTGGTGGGCGCGTGGCACGCCAAGTTCCCGCGCTACCTGCTCCCCATGATGCCGCTCCTGTGCGCGCTGGCGGCGGGGATGGTGGCGGCCGCCTGGCGCCGCTGGCGGGGGCGCGGACGGCGGGCGGGGATTGCCCTAGCGGCAGCGGCTCTTGTGGCGGCGACAGGCGTGTACGCGGTCGGCCTGGTTCAAACGTTCGGGGAGGAGCATCCGTGGGTGCGCATGTCCCGCTGGCTGTATGAGAACGTCCCGCCGCGGGCGAGCGTAGCCGTGGAGTACTGGGACATGGCGCTGCCCCTGCCGCTGACGGTGGAGGGGCGGTCGCGCGATCGCGGCAATTACCGCCTGGCCGAGTTGAGCCTGTACGACGCGGACACGCCGGAGAAGTGGGAGGCGTTGGCCGAGACGCTGGCCGCCACCGATTACTACATTGTGGCGTCGCAGCGCGTCTACGGCCCGGTGGGGTTGCTGCGGGACCTGTATCCAATCACGGCGCGGTTCTACGAGGCCCTGTTCCAGGAGCGGCTCGGCTTTCGCTTGGCCCGTTGGGAGGGCACGGATATGGCGATTCTGGGGCGGCGACTGGTGGAGAATCCCTTTGCGCGGGCGGGGCTGCTGGCGCCGGACGCCATCGCCGAGGCGTGGCGCAGAGGCGGAGCGTGGCTGCTGTCGGGGGCCGATGAGTCGTGGACGGTGTACGACCGCCCGCTGGTCATGGTGTTCCAGAACGAGGGCCGGCTGAGCGCGGAGGAGATTCGGTCCGCGCTGGGGGCAAGGTAGGCCCGCGGGGCTGCGCGCACGGGTCTCACCCCGTCAGAAGGCCGTTGGCCGAGGGTGAGGTGTGTCTACGGATTCGGTTTCATCTTGTGTTGGTGAACCGTAGGCGTACTCTCCTCGTGTGTCATTGCGAGCGAAGCGAAGCAATCGCACGCCCCGGAGATTGCTTCGGGCGCTCCGCGCCCTCGCAATGACAGCCACCAACAGACGCCGGAACCGAATCTGTCTGTGCGCGCATTTGTCCCAGGCGGGGCAAAGGGTTATAATGGCAGGCTGATTGAGGACGACACGAGGAGGGCTTTGTGGCCGGACCCAAAATACTCGTAACGGGTGGCGCCGGTTTCATCGGCTGCAACCTGGTCCACTCGCTTCTCTCCGATGGGTACGATGTTACCGTCTTTGACAACCTCTCGCGGAAGGGTTCCAAACTGAACGCGGCGTGGCTGGCTTCGGTGCACGGCAAGGCGTTTCGCCTTGTGGAGGGGGACGTGCGCGATTCCCGCGCCGTGGCCGAAGCCATTCGGGGCATGGATCGCATCTACCATTTCGCCGCGCAGGTGGCCGTTACGACCTCGGTGCAGGACCCGCGCGAGGACTTTGAAATCAACGCGCTGGGCACATTCAACGTGCTGGAGGCGGCGCGCACCGTTGCCGATCATCCGGTGGTGGTCTTCACCTCCACGAACAAGGTGTACGGCGGCATGGAGGATGTGGCCATTGTGGAATCGGCCACCCGCTACGAGTACCGCGACTTCCCCGACGGGATAGACGAGTCGCGCCCCCTGGATTTCCATTCGCCCTATGGCTGCTCCAAGGGCGCGGCCGACCAGTATGTGCGCGACTACTACCGCATCTACGGCATCCCCACCATCGTTTTCCGTATGAGTTGCATTTACGGCACGCGCCAGTTCGGGGTGGAGGATCAGGGCTGGGTGGCGCATTTCGTCATCTCGGCGGTGCGGAATCGGCCCATCACGATTTACGGCGACGGCAAGCAGGTGCGCGATATCCTGTTCGCCGACGATTTGGTTCGCGCGATGCGCATGGCGCCAGAACATCTTGACCGCACGGCGGGCCAGGTGTTCAACATCGGGGGCGGCGCGGCGAATACGATTTCCGTCTGGGCCGAGTTCAAGGAGATTCTGGGGCGACTGTCGGGCAAGCCGGTGGAGGCGGCCGCGTGGGGCCCCTGGCGGCCCGGCGATCAACTGGTGTACGTGAGCAACTGCGCCAAGGCCAAGGAGGCTTTCGGGTGGGAGCCTCGGGTCGGGAAGGAAGAGGGAATCGCGCGGCTGTGGCATTGGGTGCGCGAGAATCCTGAACTTTTCGCGAATCTGTGAGCGGGGGATACGGTGAGGATTCTGTTTGCGCTGACCTACTACAGGCCCCACGTGTCGGGGCTGACGATATACGTTGAGCGGCTGGCCCATGTGATGGCGGCGCGCGGGCACGAGGTAACGGTGCTGACTTCGCAGTACAGCAAGGACCTGCCTGCCGAGGAGGAGCACGAGGGCGTCCGCATCGTGCGGGTGCCGGTGGCGTGGCGCATCAGCAAAGGCGTGGTGATGCCCAAGTTCCCCGTGTACGCCTGGCGGGAGATTCGCCGCCACGACGTGGTGAGCATCCACCTGCCGCAGTTTGAGGCGAGCCTGTTGGCGCTCCTGTCGCGCTTGGCGGGGCGACCGCCGGTGCTGACGTACCACTGCGACTTACAACTGCCGCCTGGGTGGTTCAATCGCTTCGTCAATCAGGTGGTGTTCGTGAGCAACTACATCGCGGGGCTGCTGGCCAAGTCCGTCGTGGCGTACACCGAGGACTACGCGGAGAACTCGCCGTACCTGCGCAAGTTCACCCGCAAGCGGCACGTCATCCCGCCGCCGGTCATCATGCCGCCGGCCGATGCGGGCGGCTGCCAGGCGCTGCGCCAGGAGCACGACCTGGACGGCAAGAAGGTCATCGGGTTTGCGGCTCGTTTCGCCGCCGAGAAGGGCGTGGAATATCTCCTCGGCGCCATCCCGTACATTCTGACCGAGATTCCGAATATCAAGATTCTGTTCGCGGGCGAGTACCAGAACGTCATCGGCGAGCGGGTGTACGAGCGCCTGAAGCCGACGATGGACGAGTACGCCGAGTACTTGGCGTTTTTGGGGGTCCTTTCGCCGCAGAAGATGGCCGATTTCTTCTCGGTGTGCGACGTGGTGGTGCTGCCGAGCATCAACTCCACCGAGTCGTTCGGGTTGGTGCAGGTGGAAGCGATGCTGTGCGGGACGCCGGTGGTGGCCAGCAACCTGCCCGGCGTGCGCGTGCCCACGCGGGTAACGGGCATGGGGGAGACGGTGCCCATCCGCAACGAGGTTGCCCTGGCCGAGGCCATCGTCCGCGTCATCCGCAACCGCGCCGAGTACGTGCGCCCGCGCGAGGAGATTGAGCGCGCCTTCAGCCTGGAGACGACGCAGAAACTCTATGAAGAACTCTTTGAGCGCCTCACCGCCGGACGTTCCGGATAGGGCGGACTACTTCGCCGCGCACTTGCCGTTGGTGCCGGCGTTTCGCGCGCTGATTCGCGCGGTGGAGTGTCGGCTCTTGGCCGGGGTGGAGATGCCGGAGCCCGTGCTGGACATCGGCTGCGGGGATGGCATCTTCGCGCAGGTGCTCGCGGGCGGGCGGTGGTTCGCGGGCGTGGACACCTGGGCCGAGGGGGTGCGGCAGGCCGCGGCCCGGGGCGCGTATCGGCATGCGCTGGTTGCCAGCGGCACGCGCTTGCCCTTCGCCGACGGGGCATTCCGAACGGTCGTGAGCAACTGCGTGCTGGAGCACATTCCCGACGTGGATGCGGTGCTGCGCGAGGCGAACCGCGTGCTTCGCATGGGCGGGCGATTCGTGCTCACGGTGCCGAGCCACCTGTTTGCGGAGATGCTGTTCGTGAGCACCGCTTGCAGGCGGCTGGGGTTGCGGCGGCTCGCGCGCGCCTATGGCGACTGGTTCAACCGAAAAGCGCGGCACTACCACTGCGACCCGCCAGAGGCGTGGATTGCGCGCCTGGACGATGCGGGGTTCGCGGTGGATCGGTGGCAGTACTACCTGTCGCACGCGGCGCTCCAGGCCATTGACGTGGCGCATTACTACGGGGTGCCATCCTTGCTTTGGAACAAGGTGCTGGGTCGGTGGAATATCGCCCAGGGCAGTTGGAACTACGTGGTGCCCCACCTGTGGCTGCGGCGGTATTACGAGGAGCCGTCGCCGAATCCCGGAGGGTACATCTTCTTCGCGGCCACGAAAACGCGTGAGTTGGAGCAGTGAGGAGCGAGCGGCGATGACGCAAGGTATCCGCAGACCGTGGTTCGCACTGGGCCTCGCGTGCTGCCTGGCGCTGGCGCTGTGGGGGCAATACCTGTTCGCGCGGCAACGGCCCGCCTTCGCCGATGGGGTGGCGCTGTACGCCATCAGCGCCGTGCTGTTCCTGGTGCTGAACGGCATCGCCGACCGCGCGGGCGTCGGGGCGGCATCGGTTGAAGTGGGCGAAGGGGCGGCCCGCCCGGTGGTGTGGACGAGGCCGGTACGCATCGGGCTTGTGGCCGCGTCGTTGGTGTGCGCGGCGCTGTCGCTGCGAATTGCCATCTCTCGCCCGCCCACGTACTGGACGGCGTTCTCCCTGTGGCTTGCGAGCATCGCAATCTTCGTCGTGGCCCATGTGCACAGGCCCGTCTTCGCCGGCTGGGCTGCCCTCAAGCGCCGGGCCTACGACAACCGCTGGGAAATCGCGGCGGTGGCCCTGATGTTGATTGCGGGGGCTTTGCTGCGGGGCGTCAACCTGGCCCAGGTGCCCGCCAACGTGGGCGGCGACGAAGGCTCGCAGGGGCTGGAGGCCATTGACTTCCTCACGGGCGCCAAGACCAACATGTTTGAAACCGGCTGGCTGGGCGTGCCGACGATGTCCTTCCTCTGGCAGGCGCTGTGGTTCAAGGTCTTCGGCGTCAGCGTAACGACGCTGCGGTTGCCGTGGGCGTTCGTGGGCACGGTTACCATCCTGGTCTTCTACCTCCTGGTGCGGCGGCTGCTGGGGAAGCGGCTCGCCCTCATTAGCGCCATCTTCCTGACGACGTACCATTACCACATCCACTACAGCCGACTGGGTTCCAATCAGGTGGCCGATGCGCTGTTCATGGCGCTGGTGTTGTACTTTCTGGCGCGCGGGTTGTCCACGCGCCAGCCGCTGGACTTTGCCCTGGCGGGGGTATTCCTCGGCGCGAGCATCTACTTCTACGCGGGGGCGCGCCTGACGTTCGTCGTGGTCGCCGCGTACTTGGTGCTGGTGGGCCTGCTGGATGAGCGCGCCCTTCGGGGGCAGGCGTCCAACCTGCTGGTGATGGCCGGGGCGGCGTTTGTGGTGGCGCTGCCATTGGGCTACTTCTACTACAAGCATCCCGACGATTTCAACGCGCGGCTGAACATGGTGGGCATCATCCAGTCCGGCTGGCTGGAGCGCGAGGTGCAAATCACGGGGCGCCCCATGATTCGCATCCTGGCCGATCAGTTCCAGCGGGCGTTCTTCGCGTTCAACTACTACCACGACCGAACCGTGTGGTATGGCGCAACAATCCCGCTGATGGACTTCGCGTCGTCGGTATTCTTCCTGCTGGGGCTTGTGTTGGCGACGTTCCGCTGGCGGCGCAGGGGGTATCTGCCTTTTCTCGTCTGGTTCTGGCTCGGCCTGATTCTGGGCGGGATGATGACCGAAAGCCCGCCCAGCAGCCAGCGGCTCATCACCCTGGCGCCCTCGGCGAGCCTGTTCGCGAGCCTGGCCCTCACGCGGACATGGGACATGTTCGGGGCGGCGCTGGGCAAGGCGCGCGCGTGGAGCGATCGCCTGGTGGCCGTTTCGCTGGTGTGCCTGGCGCTCATCGGCACGGTGTACTACTTCCATCGGCTGATGCCCAAGCGGTTGTACGGCAGCCTCAACGGCGAGGTGGCGACGGAGATGGGTTACTACCTGCGCGAACTGGGGCCGGACTATCGGTGCTACTTCTTCGGGCCGGGGCGCATGTACTACGGTTTCTCCACAATCCCGTTTATCGCGCGGGGCGTGGAGGGCATGGACGTGCTCCAGCCGATTTCCGAGCCGCCCGATTTCGTGCTGCCGGACAAAGGGGCTGTCTTCGTGTTCTTGCCGGAGCGCCTGTGGGAATGGAACTTCGTCAAGGCGAAATACCCGGGGGGCACGATTCGGGATTTCGCCCACGCCCAGTCGCAGGATTTGCTGTTCACGGCGTATGTGGTGCCGCGCAACATCGTGGAAGCGGCGTCCAGTCCGTAGGGACGGCTGGGCATGGGGCTTGCAGGCGATCCTATGAACGATTCGCTCATGACACCTAATCGGCGAAGGGTTTTGGACATGGCGTTTGCGTCGCTGAAACGATGGATTGCACAGGGAATGCGGGCGGCCGCGGCCGGGGCGCGCTGGCTGCTTGACCCCGGCCACAGCGCGCTGGTGCTGGCCGTGATTTTGGCGGCGGCTCTGGCGCTGCGCCTGGTGGGGCTGGACTGGGACAAGGGCAACGGGATTCACCCCGACGAGCGGTTCCTTCGGATGGTGCTGAACGACATCCGCTGGCCCAAGTCCATCGGAGAGTACTTCAACACGGCTCAGTCGCCGCTGAACCCGCGCAACAAGAACTTCACGTTCTGGGTGTACGGCGAGTTGCCGCTGTTCCTGGTGCACCGGCTGGGCGACCTGCTGCACAAGTCGGGGTACGGCGAGATTCACCTGGTGGGGCGAGCGGCGTCGGCGCTGGCCGATGTGGGGTCGGTGCTGGTCATCTACCTCCTCGGCAAGCGGCTGTACTCCAAGAAGGTGGGGCTCATCGCGGCGGGCTTGCTGGCGTTTACCGCGCTGGACATCCAACTGTCGCACTTCTTCGCGGTGGATACGTTCGCGGCATTCTTCGCGACGCTGGGCCTTCTGTGCGCCGTGTACGCGGCGGAGAAGGGGGGCTGGTGGCAGTTCTTCGTGCTGGGCGTGGTCGTGGGGGCCGGGATGGCGTCCAAAATCAGCATGGCGGCGTTCGGCGCGGTGGCGGGACTGGCCTGGCTGCTGTTCGCCTTGCGCACCCGCCGCGAGGAGTTCTGGGCCGAGCGGGTGGTGCTGCGGCTGGGGCTGCTGGGGCTGGGCGTGCTCCTGGCGTTCCGCGTGTTCCAGCCCTACGCTTTTTCGGGGCCGAGTTTCCTGAACTTCACCCTGTCGCCGGACTTCTTGGCGAACATGAAGGAGGCCCAGGGCTACCAGACCGGCAAGTTTGACCCGCCGTGGGGGTTCCAGTGGGCCAACCGCACGCCGTACATTTTCCCGCTGTACAACATGGTGCTTTTCGGGATGGGCGTGCCGATGGCGCTGGCCGCCTTCGTGGGGTGGGCCGCCGCGGGCTGGGAGATGGTGTCCCAGAAGCGAATGACGCACCTGCTGCCGTGGGCGTGGGTAACGCTGCTGTTCGTCTACCAAGGCGGGCAGTTCGTGAAGTCCATGCGCTATTTCATCCCCATCTATCCGGTGATGGCGCTGCTGGCGGCATTCGGCCTCGCGTGGGTGTACCGCCAGGCTCGGGAGCGCGGCACGCTGGCCAGGCGGGCGGCGGCGCTGCTGGCGGTGCTGGTGGTGGCCAGCACGGCGGTGTACGGCACGGCCTTCGCCACCATCTACACGCGCCCGCACCCGCGCATGGCCGCAAGCGACTGGATTTACGAGAACGTGCCCATGGTGGCCACGCTGCACTACCGCACCCAGGACGGAACGGTGCGGCAGTATCAGTTGGGCATTCCGCATGGGCAGATTCTGTCGCCCACGTCGCCGGTCTTCGTGTCGTTCTCGCTGCCCGAGGGCGGCGACATCGTGGACGTTACGCTGAATCGCCTGCGGAGCGATGGGACTGGCGCCAGCACCTTGCGCGTGGAGATCGCCCGCGAGATGTGGCCCGACGACACGCTGGCCTCGGCGGAGTTGAGCGGTATCTTCGCGCCCGGTGCGGAGGGCAAGGGGCGCGCCTATCGGCTGGACATGAGCGGCCTGACCATGGCGCCCGGCGTGCGCTACGTGGCGAAGTTCTCGGTTACCGAGGGCGCGTCGCTCATCGCCGAGAGCAGCACCATTCTGCAGGAGACCTACGACGACCCCAAGGTGCCCTTCAGCGAGGCGGGACGGGATCCGTTCCGCAATTACAACATCCCCGAGTTGCGGGTGTACGATGACGAGAACCCCGACAAACTGCGCCACTTCCAGGAGATGCTGACGCAGGCCGACTACATCTGCTTCACGAGCCAGCGCGGCTACGGGTCTATACCGCGAATGGCGGCGCGGTTCCCCATGGCGACCAAGTTCTACCAGATGCTGTTCGCGGGACAGTTGGGGTTCAAACTCGTGGGCGAGTTCACGTCGTATCCCCAACTGGACGGGCTAGTCTTCAACGACGACAAGTCCGAGGAGGCCTTCACGGTCTACGATCACGCCAAGGTTCTGCTGTTCCAGAAGGTGCAGCCGATTACGGCGGAGCAGATTGCCGCAGCGATCGCCCCCGCCGACTGGAACGCGATCCCGCGCTACACGGCGAAGCAGGCGGCCAAGTACAAGACGCTCCTGCTGAGCCCCGAGGATTTGATTATCCAGCAGCAGGGCGGCACGTGGCGGGAGATTTTCAATCCCAACTCGTGGGTGAATCGCGTGCCCACGCTGGTGTGGCTGCTGCTGGTGGAATTGCTTGGCGTGCTGGGCTTCCTCATCGGCTTCCCGCTGTTCCGCCACATGGTGGATCGGGGATACGCGCTGTCCAAGACCTTCGGCATTCTGCTCCTGGTGTTCGTCAGTTGGATTGTGGTGGCGCTGAAGATGGCGTGGTTCACGCGCCTCACCATCGGGATGGCGTTGCTGCTGCTGGCGGTGGCTGCCGGCGGCGTGGCCTACGCCAAGCGGGAGGAGTTGCGCGCGTTTCTGAAGGAGCGCTGGCGGCATCTGGCAGCGGTTGAGGCCATCTTCCTCGTGCTGTTCTTCGTGTGGTGGCTCATTCGGCGGGGCAACCCAGACCTGTGGCATCCCTACCTGGGCGGCGAGAAGCCGATGGAGTTCGCGTACCTCAACGCGGTCATCAAGAGCACGACCTTCCCGCCGTATGACCCGTGGTTTTCGGGCGGCTACATGAACTACTACTACTGGGGGCAGATCATCGTCGGGACGCTCATCAAGTTCACGGGCATCGTCCCGTGGGTTGGGTTCAACCTGGCGGTGCCCTTGGTGGCGGCGCTGACGGGGGTGGGCGCGTTTTCAGTAACGTACCACCTGCTGCCGGAACGGGTTCGCGGCGTGATGGGCACGCGCTTGCGGGGCTGGCTGTACGGGCTGGCGGGCGTCGCGTTCGTGGTGTTCTTCGGCAACCTGGGCAATATGAACCTCATCGTGGGGGGCTTGATTCGGCAAGGCGTGCCCGAGTTCAAGAGCAGCGTTCCTGGGCTGGTTCCCGTCGTGCGGGCGCTCACGGGCCTGTGGAAGGTGCTGTCGGGGGCGTCGCTGGGATTCGCGCGCGAGTGGTGGTTCTGGAACGCCACGCGGACGATTCCCGACACGGTAAACGAGTTTCCGTTCTTCACCTTCTTGTTCGCGGATCTGCACGCGCACATGATTGCGCTTCCGTTCACGGTTCTTGCGCTGGGGATGGCGGTGAACATCCTGCGCGGGGCGCGGAACAGCGCGGCGCGCCCCTGGCCGAATGCGTCCATCCTGGAGCGGCTGGCGGGCCTAGCGCGCGACTGGGATGTGGGCGCTCTGCTGGGGCTGGCGCTGGTGCTGGGGGCGCTGTGGCCGACGAACACGTGGGACTTCCCGACCTATTTCGTCATCGCAATCGGCGCGCTGGTGATACGGGCCTACGCCCGCGAGGGCAGAATCTCGTGGCGATGGGTGTTGCAAGTCGCGGCGCAGGCGGTGTTTGTGGCGGTGCTCGCGGTGGCGCTGTTCTATCCGTTCCACGCGTACTACGGCAGTTACTACACCAGCGTGGAGATGTGGAAAGGGCAGCGCACGCGCCTGGGCGAATTCCTCACCATCTCCGGGCTGTGGCTTTTCATCCTGTTCGCCTACATGCTGGACAAGGGGTTCGGCCGGGGCGGGAGCGGCATCATGGGCTGGGTGGGGCGCATGGCCGCCCATCGCCGCCAGACGGCCAGACGGTGGTCGCTCACCCAGGCGCTGAGTGCGTCGTTTGCGGGCTGGTGGACAGGGCTGGTGATGATCGTCGCGGCGTTGGGGTTGCTCGCGTACCTGCTGGTGCACCTGAAGTATCCCGTGGTCGCCTTCCTCCTGGCGCCGCTCGTTGTCGCGGTGGCGCTGTTCTTCCAGAAGCGGGCGTCGGCGGAAGATCGGTTCATCGCGCTCCTGGTTGCGGCCGGCCTCGCGCTGAGCATGGCGGTGGAGATCGTGGTGCTCAAGGGCGACGTGGGCCGCATGAACACCGTGTTCAAGTTCTACCTCCAGGTGTGGGTGATGTGGGCCATCGCCGCCGCCGTGGCTTTGTCGCACCTCGCCGAGCGCATGGGCAACTGGGCGCGGGGTTGGCAGACCTTCTTCCGCGCCGGGCTCGGATTCCTGGTCGCCATGTCGCTCCTGTACACGGTAACGGCGACGCCCGCGCGCATCGGCCTGCGCTACGACGCCAGCCTCGGCCCCTCGCTGGACGGCATGGCGTTCATGGACTCGCCCAAGGCGCAGTTTTGGGAGAACGAGCAGGTTCAGGAGTTGAAGTGGGACAAGGAAGGGATTCTGTGGCTGCTGGAGAACGTGGACGGCTCGCCGGTGGTACTGCAGGGTGCGACATCGTTCTACCGATGGGTGGCGCGGGTGTCCATCTATACCGGCCTGCCGACCGTCATCGGCTGGGACTGGCACCAGATACAGCAGCGGATGCTCATGCCGCCGGGCACGGTGGAGGGGCGCTACGCGGACGTGCGCACGATTTACAGCACCACGGACGACGAGGCGGCGCTGTCGCTCCTGCGGAAGTACGGCGTGTCCATGATTTACGTCGGGCAGACGGAGAGGGCGCTCTATGGCCAGGAAGGCCCCGCGAAGTTTGACCGCTGGGTGGAGCGGGGGATTCTGGAACTGGCCTTCTCCAGTCCGGAAGTCAAGATTTATCGCATGCTAGAATAGGTCGCCTATGATACCCGTTCTGGTTTGGTGGCTTCTTGTAACGCTGGCGGGGTGGACGGCATTCCCGCTGGCCATGCGATTCATGGATCGGCTGCCTGGGCGCGGCTACGCCCTGTCCAAGGCGCTGGGTCTGCTGCTCGTGTCCTACGTCTTCTGGCTTCTGTGCTCGCTGAAACTGCTGCCCAACAATGCGGGCGGGATTCTTGTGGCGTGGGCGGTGGTGCTGGCGCTGTCGCTGTGGTTCTATCGGCGCGGCGGGGGAAACCTGGCCGACGTGCAGCAGTTCATCCGCGAGCGGTGGCACTACATCGTCTCTACGGAGGCCATCTTCCTGGTCGGGCTGGCGGGCTGGGCCGCCTTCCGCGCGTTTGACCCCGACCTGGTGGGCACCGAGAAGCCGATGGAATTCGCGTTCCTCAACGCGATCCTGCGGAGCGAGACGTTCCCGCCGCATGATCCCTGGCTGTCGGGCTACGCCATCAGTTACTACTACTATGGCTACGTCATCATTGCCATGCTAACCAAACTCGGGGGAACGCCGGCCGCCGTGGCGTTCAACGTGGGCATCGCGCTTCTGTTCGCGCTGACGCTGACGGGGAGTTTCGGCGTGGTGTACGAACTTATCGCGGGCGGGCGCGCGGGGGACAGGGGACGCGCCATCGGGTTCAGCCTGTTCGGGCCGCTGTTCGTCGCGCTGGCGGGGAATCTGGAGGGCCTGCTGGACGTGCTGCACTCGCGGGGCATCGGCTCGGCGGCGTTTTGGCGGTGGGTGCAGATCAAGGGACTGGCCGAGGCCCCCGTAACCGGCGCGTGGATTCCGCAGGATCATTGGTGGTGGTGGCGGGCGTCCCGCGTGGTGTACGATGTCAGCGTGCTGGGCGAGCACCAGGAGGTCATAGACGAGTTCCCCTATTTCAGTTTCATCCTCGGCGACATGCATCCCCACGTGCTGGCGCTGCCGTTCGTCATGCTGGTCATCGGGCTGGTGGTGCAGGTGGTGCGCTGGGCGGCGGAGCAGAAGCCGCTGGCGCTGCCGACAAGGGGCGGCGCGTGGGTCTGGCTCAGGGGGTGGCTGGCGCAGGACTGGGAGCGCAACCTGCTCATCGCGCTGTGCCTGGGCGCGCTGGGATTCCTGAACACGTGGGATTTCCCGATTTACTGGGCGGTGGCGACGCTCGGATACGCGGCGGGCCGCTATTGGGCGGGCCGCAGGGTGGACGGGGCGTATCTTTCGGATGTCGCGCTGTGGGCGGGGCGCGCGCTCGTGCTCGGCATCCTGTTGTTCCTGCCGTTCTACCTCGGCTTCGGGTCGCAGGCTAGCGGCATCGGCTTGGTGGTCATCAACAAGACGCGCCCGTGGCACTACTTCGTGATGTTCGGGCTGTTCCTGCTCACCGCGCTGGCATTCCTGGTGTACGCGACGCGGGCTTGGCTTCGCGGGCGCAGGCTGGCCGCGACGGCCGACGTGCAGGCCATCGGGGTTGCGGTGGCGCTCCTCGCGGCGCTGTCGCTCATCACGGGCAAGTGGACGGCGCTCGGCGTCATCCTGGCGGTCGGCGTGCTGGCGCTTGCCGTTACCAGGCGGCTGGCGCAGGCGGATGACGCCGATGAGCACGCGCTGACCGATACCACCGTCGCCCTGATGATGATGGCAGGGTTCCTGCTGACCTTCGCGGTGGAGTTCGTGTTCCTGAAGGACTACTTCGGCACCCGAATGAACACCGTGTTCAAGTTCTACTACCAGGCGTGGGTGCTGCTGGGGCTGGGCGGCGCGTATGCGTTGTGGGCCGTGTTCGGGCGGGGCGCGTGGGGCCGCGACGCGTGGGCGCGGGCAGTGCGCGGGGCCTTCGCGGCGGCGTTCGCCATCCTCCTGGCGGCGAGCCTGGTCTACACGTTGGCGGCGGGATACTCCAAGGCGGGCGGCTTCCGAGGCGAGGCGACGCTGGACTGCCTGGCGTTCGTGCGCAAGTACTACCCCGCTGAATACGACGCCATACAGTGGCTGAACGCTCACGTCCAGGGCGCGCCGGTGATTCTGGAGGCGACGGGTGGCTCCTATACCGAAGCGGCGCGCGTGTCGGCGCGAACGGGCCTGCCCACGGTGCTGGGCTGGGATTTCCACGAGCAGCAGTGGCGCGGCAAGCGGAATCCGGCGGGGAGCCGCGCGATGGACATAGAGACGATGTACCGCACGCCTGACAGCCCCGAATCTTTGACGTTGCTGGACAGGTATGGTATAAGTTACGTCTACGTAGGGGATTTGGAGCGCAGCAAGTACGGCCTGAGCGAGGCCGTTGTGAACCGGTGGGACCAGGTTGCCCTGCGCGTGTACGACGCGGGCGGCGTTCGCATCTACCGGTATCCGCGCCCATCCCCCTAGTCAACGAGGACACCGCGAATCGGCATGACCGACAAACCTGATGTCAAGAAGAGCCTCTTTGCCCGCATAAACGCAGAAACGGCGCTCTACGGCGTTCTCCTCTTGGTATCCCTTGCGCTCCGCCTGGTGGACCTGGACGCCCGTCCGATGAGCGGCGCGGAGGCGGCGCGCGCGCTGGGCGCATGGCATCTGGCCCAGGGACGCCCGCCTGCGTCGGTGGGCAGCCCGCTTCTCACCAACGGCACGGCGCTGCTCTTCTTCCTGTTCGGCGCGAGCGACTTCACGGCGCGCCTGCTGCCTGCGCTCATCGGCGCGGCGATGGCGGTGGTGCCCTACTTCTGGCGGGAGCGCCTGGGGCGAGGCGGGGCCCTCGTCGCGGCGGCGCTGCTGGCGGTGTCGCCGTTGGCGCTGTTCGCATCGCGCTCCCTGGGGCCCGAGGCGCTGGCCGCGGCGTTTGGCCTGGGGCTGGCGACGGCGTTGGCGCGATTCGCGGACACGGGCGCGCCGCGCGCCTTGTACGCAAGCGCCGCGCTGCTGGGGCTGCTGCTGGCTTCAGGCGCGGGCGCGTACTTCGTGTTGCTGGCGTTGGCGGCGGTGGCGCTGGTGGTCTGGGCGTTGGGCCGCCGAGGGGCCCCCGGCGCGGCTGCCTTGCGCGAGCGATGGATGGCGGCCCGCGCGCACCTCCGGACGGCGGGGGTCGTGTTCCTGGCGACGGTGGCGGGCGTTGGCACGCTGTGGTTCTTCCACGTGTCGGGGCTGCGCGGCTTCGGCGACGTGCTGGATGCGTGGTGGCGTGGCTTCGCGGGCGTCGGGGCGATGCCCTGGTTCAGCCCCGTGGTGTGGCCAGTGCTGTACGAGCCGGTGGTGTGGGTGTTTGGCATCATCGGCGGGGTTCGCGCCGTGTGGGAGCGTGATGTGCTGGGCAGTAGCCTGCTGGGGTGCGCGCTTGGCCTCTCGGTCATGCTGGTGGCGTGGCCCGCGCGCACGTCGGGCGATCTGCTCCTGGCGACGGCCCCGCTGGCGCTGCTGGCGGGCAGGCAGATGGCGCAGATGTGGCAGGCGGCTCGCTCCGATTGGCGCGGCGTGCGGGACGGGCTATACGTCGCCGTGTTCGCCATCCTGGTGGTGTACGTCTACCTGCAACTGGCCGGGTTTGCCGAGAGGGGAGACCCCACATTCGCGCTGCTGGCGTGGACGGGCGTGGCGCTTATGGCTGTGCTCACCATCGGCCAGGGCGTGCTGCACGGCGTGGACAACGCGCTGCGGAACCTGGGCCTGACGGCGGCGGGGCTGGCGCTGGTCGTCACGGTGTCGGCGGCGCTCGGCTCGGCCTACAACGCCGGCGGCCGGAACGCCGAGTACCTGGACCCCGCCCCCTCCTCTCCGCAGGTGCGGGCGCTGGCGGCGGATGTGGCGACGTGGTCGCTGCGCCGCATCGGCGACGCGCACGAGATGTCGGTCGCGGTGATGCTGCAGGAGCCGTCGGTGATGGAGTGGTACCTGCGGGAGTTCCGCAACCTGGCGGTGTACGCGGGGAGCGCCGGCCCGCTGGACGCGGAGGCCATCATCGCGCCGGACGGCATCCAGCCGGCGGTCCGAGGGGCCTATACCGGCCAGGCGTATGAATTGACGCGAGACTGCCGTTGGCGGGCGCTGCCGGCGCGGGATTGGTGGCGGTGGGCCTTGTGGCGTGCGCTCCCCGCTTCGGCGGACGCCCGCGCGGTTCTGTGGATGAAAGCCTCGTCAGAGTAAGTGGGACAATGCCTAAGGTAGAACGGGTTTCGGACAACACGGATTGGTGGGAGACGCCGGTTCTCCATAGTTTGCAGCGGCTGACGCGGGAGCAGGCGGCGTACATCGTCATCGGGATCGCGGCGCTGGCGCTGCGCCTGTGGGCGTTGGGCGCGCGCGCCGTGAGTTTTGACGAGTGCCAGCACCTGTATTTCTCGTGGCAGCCCTACTCCGTCGGCTCCATCTTCAAGTTTGACCCCGTTACCGGGCCGATTACCCACGGGCCGTTCCTGTTCCTGGCGAATACGCTGATGTACACCCTGTTCGGCGTGAGCGATTTCACGTCGCGGTTGGCGTCGGCGTTTTTCGGCACGGCGCTGGTGTTGTTGCCCTATTTCCTGCGCAAGTACCTGGGGCGCGGCGGGGCGCTGGCCGCGGCGGTGATGCTGGCCGTGTCGCCGTTCCTGCTGTTCTACTCGCGGGACAACCTGCACGAAATCTACGGCGCGGTCTGGACGATGCTCATGGCCATCGGCTTCATTCGGTATGTGGACGAGCGGAAGCCGAAGTACCTGTACCTGTTCGGCGCGGCGGTGGGGTTTTACCTGTGCACGAAAGCCGTGGCGTACATCATGGGGTTCATCGTCGTGGCATTTGTGGTCGTGGCGTTGGTGTGGGAGCGGCTGTCCCCGTCGGCGGCGCGCCGCGTGCGGGGCGTGGGGCTGGTCGCCAGCGGGGCGGCCCTGGCGGTGCTGGTGTGGCTCACCAACCGCCCCTTGCCCGCGGGGGCGGCGCGGAGCGGACTGCTGCCGGTGCTCGTGGTGCTGGTGTGCCTGCTGGCGGCGGCGCTCCTGTCGGGCTTCGCCATGGGCAGCGCGGACAAGGAGCGGCCGATGGCGCGCGCCCTCTCCTCTATCCGCGGGCGGCAATTTGGGGCGATGGTCGGCATCGGGCTGGGCGTGGTCGTGCTGTTGTACACCACGTTCTTCACCAACCCGCGGGGGTTGGTGGGGCCCATCAGCCAGTTGTCCTACTGGTTTGGGCAGCACGGCGAAGCGCGGGGCGGTCAGCCGTGGTACTATTTCCTGCTGGTGCTGATGCCGATGTACGAGTTCCTGCCGCTTGTGGGCGGGGTTGCGGCCATCCTGTACTACGCGGGGTTCCGGCGCAATCGGCATTCGGCGCGCGACGCGGTGCCTTTTGTGCCGTTTGCGGTGTTCTGGGCCATCTCCGCCATGGCGATTCACAGTTGGACCGGGGAGAAGATGCCCCAGCATACGGTGTACCTGGTGCTGCCCATGATTCTGCTGACGGGGCGGTTGCTGCAGGATTGGCTGGGCGATGTCAACTGGGCGGGCAAGCGCAGGGGCGATGCCATCGCGTTCTTCGCGCTGGTGCCCCCGGCAGGGTACGCGCTGGTGCGATTGCTGTCCATTAGGCCGTTCGCGGGGTTCTCGCAGGCGCAACTCAATCAGACGATGGCGTGGCTGGTGGCGCTGGGGGTGGCGGCGGGGCTGGCATGGGCGTTGGCGCGGCTGGGGCAGCGACTGGGCGTGGGGCTAGCGCTGCGGATGTGCGCCGCTGCCGCGTTCGCCGTGCTGCTCGTGTTGACTGTGCGGTACAGTTGGATGGCGAGTTTCGTGAACTATGACAACGCCAAGGAACTCATCGTCTACGCGCACGGCACCCAGGACGCCAAGGTTACGCTGAACGAGATTCTGGACATCTCGCAGCGCACCGTGGGCGACAACCGCATCCGCGTGGCGTATGACGCCAAGACGGGGTTCCCGTTCTCCAACTGGTATCTGCGGGACTTCCCGAACGCCATCTCGTTCTCGGGCGAGAACCCAAGCCGCGAGGCCGTGGATTCGCCCATCGTCATCGTGCACGGCTGGAACGAGGGCAAGGTGCAGCCGCTTCTGGCGAATTACGTGCGGTTCCCGCGCTTGATGATGTGGTGGCCGGTGGAGGACTACAAGGGGATGACGCCTGCCCGCCTGTGGGCCATGCTGAAAGATTCGGCCAAGCGCGCGGAGATATGGAACATCCTATGGTCGCGCACGTATCCGTACTCGCTCAACAACTGGCCGTACCGTGAGGAGATGTTCCTGTACATTCGCAAGGACGTTGCGGCCCAACTGTGGGAGTACGGGCTGTCGCCTGCTGCCGTTGCCCCGCCGCAGCCCGAGGAGGACCCGTATCTGGCGAAGAAGGTGCTGGTGCCGGCGGCGCTGGTGTTTGGGCGGCAAGGGCAAGGGTCTGGGGAGTTCCAGGACCCGCGCGGGGTGGCAGTGGACGCGGCGGGGAACATCTACGTGGCGGACACGGGGAACCATCGGGTGCAGGTGTTTGACGCGAGCGGGCGGTATCTGCGGGGCTGGGGGCAGTACGGGAGCGGGCCTGGGGAGTTCAACGAGCCGTGGGGGATCGCGGTGGACGGCGCGGGGAACGTGTACGTGGCGGACACGTGGAACTACCGTGTGCAGAAGTTTGACAAGGACGGGAAGTTCCTGACGATGTGGGGAGAGAGCGGGGACTCGCAGGGGGACGCGCTGGCATTGCCTGGGGCGTTCTACGGGCCGCGAGCGGTGGCGATAGCGGGGGACGGGAGCGTGTTGGTGATGGACACGGGGAACGAGCGGATCCAGCGGTTCACGGCGGATGGGGAGTACGTGGCGGGGTACGGTGGGTTTGGGGTAGGAGCGGGGCAGTTCTGGGAGCCTGTGGGGTTGGCGGTAGATAGCGCGGGGAGGGTGTACGTGGCGGACACGTGGAATCATCGGATTCAGCGGTTTGGTGCGGGGATGGGGTTTGAGAAGGCGTGGGATGTGAAGACGTGGGCCGGGGAGTCGGTGTTGAACAAGCCGTACTTGGCGGTGGATGGTGCGGGGCATGTGTATGCGAGCGATCCGGAGGGGCATCGGGTGTTGGAGTGGACGGTGGAAGGGGAGTTTGTGGCGGCGTATGGGGAGTACGGGAGCGATGAGAGTCGGTTCAATTTGCCTGTAGGGTTGGCGGTGGATGGGAGCGGGCGGTTGATCGTGGCGGATTCTGGGAATCATCGGATCATGGTCTTCGCGCCGTTGGGGCCGTAGAAGGGCGGCCCGACGACTCGGATTGCGTGCAGGGATATGAGCAAGTCGGCGGACAACTGGGAAAGGCAGACGTGGTGGGAACAGCCCGCGGCGCGGGCGCTGGTGTGGCTCACCTGGGAGAAGGCGGCGTACCTGGCGCTGTTCGCCGTGGCGCTGGCGATGCGCCTGTGGAATCTGGGCGCGCGCAGCATGAGCCACGACGAGAGTCTGCACGCGCTGTTCTCCTGGAAGTTGTACGCGGGACAGGGGTACGTGCATGACCCCATGATGCACGGGCCGTTCCTCTTCTATGCCAACGCGCTGGCCTACTACCTGTTCGGCGTGAGCGATTTCACGGCGCGGCTGGTGCCCGCGTTGTTCGGCGCGTCGCTGGCATTCCTGCCCTATTTCCTGCGCAAGCACCTGGGGCGGCTGGGGGCATTCGTAACCGCCATCCTCCTCACCTTCTCGCCGTCGTTTTTGTACTACTCGCGGTATATCCGCAACGACATCTACATCGCCGTGTGGTCGGTGCTGATGCTCGTCGCGCTGTTCCGCTTCCTGGACGAGGGCAAGGATCGGTACATCTACCTGTTCGGCATCGTGGCGCTTCTGTCCATTGCCACGAAGGAAGTGGCGTATATTACGGGATTTATCTTCGTTGTCTTTGTGCTCTGGGCCGTGGCCTGGGAGCGGCTGGGGGCCAGCGGACGGGAGGCAGCGCGCTGGGCGCTGCTGGGGGCCGGCGGCGGGTTCCTCATCGTGGCGCTGTGGCTCACGGTGCGGTCGGGCGGGAGCGCGTTGACGCCCACGCCGCGGGCGCTGCCCAATCTGGTGCTGGTCGCGTGCTTCGCCTTCGCGTTCGGCCTGGCCGGGCTCGCATGGCGCAACCTGCGGGATGGCGCGCCGGTCTCCGAGGGCTTGGCGCGTGTGCGCTGGCGGGCCGTGGCGTGGACGGCGCTCGCGGCGGCGGTGATCTTCGTCGTGCTGTACACGACGGTGTTCAGCAACCTGCGGGGGCTGTACAGCGGAACCATTGGGCAGGTGGTCTATTGGCTGAAGCAGCACGGCGTGCAGCGAGGCGATCAGCCGTGGTACTACTACTTCGTGCTGATGCCGATGTACGAGTTCCTGCCGCTGCTGGGGGCGCTGGCGGCGATGGTGTACTACGCCTTCGTGCGCCGCCGCTGGGACGAGCACCAGGATCGCCTGCCATTCGTGCCCTTCCTCATCTTCTGGACGATTGCGGCGACGGCGCTGTACAGTTGGGCGGGGGAGAAGATGCCGTGGCTGGTGCTCCATCCCGTCCTGCCGATGGTGCTGCTCACGGGGCGATTGGCGCAGGACTGGATCGGCGGGGTGGATTGGGGCGAGGCGTGGAAGCGGGGCGCCGCTGGGTTCATCCTGCTGGTGCCATTCGCAGTGTTCTTGCTGATCCGATTGTTCCTGTTGCGCCCGTTTGCGGGGATGTCGCTCCAGGACCTGTCGCGGACGGCGACGTGGATTCTGAACGCGGGCGTGGCGGTGGCGGCGTTGTGGGTTGTGTACTCCTACGCGACGGCGCGGCTGGGCGTGCGGTTCGCCCTGCGGTGCGCGGCGGTGTCGGCGCTCGGCATCCTGTTCCTGCTGACGGTGCGGTTCACGTGGATGGCGAACTACGTCAACTACGACACCGCGAAGGAATTCATCGTCTATGCCCACGGCACGCAGTTCGTCAAGCAGACGATGGCCGAAATCGCCGAAATCTCTGAGCGCCTGTACGGGGACACGTCCGTTGAGTTGTCCTACGACGGCGGCGACTTGCGCGATCAGGCTAACCCCAACGACGACTGCGGCGGCTTAGCGTGGCCGCTGGAGTGGTACCTGCGCGAGTTCCCCAATCGGCACTACTTCCAGTATTGGGATGGCGGGACCTCGGCAAGCCCGCAGATGTTCACGGTCCCTGTGGTGCTGGTGGATTCGTGCAATGAGGGCAAGGTGAAGTCCTTGCTGGGCGACAAGTACTACCGCTTCCCCACCGAATCCTGGCGGCAGTTGGTGTGGTGGCCCACGGAGGATTACCGCAACCTGACGCCTGCCCGCATCCTCGCGGCGCTGAAGAATCCCGTTCGCCGCGCTGAAATCTGGGACATCCTGTGGTGGCGCAAGTACAAGTACACGGCGGACACGTGGCCGAATCGCCACGACTTCGCGATGTACGTGCGCAAGGATGTCGTCTCGCTGATGTGGAAGTACAGCATCGGTGGCGCTGCCCCGCAGCCGCCTGTAGTTGTTACCGAGGATCCGTATCTGGCGAAGAAGGTGCTGGTGCCGGCGGCGCTGGTGTTTGGGCGGCAAG
>JBBIHX010000035.1:0-19641 GCA_037446815.1 Caldilineae bacterium
CGCGGGCGAGGGAGCAGTACCCTCACCCCAGCCCTCTCCCGACGGGCGAGGGAGCAATACCCTCACCCCAGCCCTCTCCCGACGGGCGAGGGAGCAGTACCCTCACCCCAGCCCTCTCCCGACGGGCGAGGGAGCGGGCCTGGCCCTGTCCCCCTGAGCGAAGCGAAGGGTCTCGGGTTGCGAGATTCTTCGCCGCTTCGCGGCTCAGAATGACAGTTTGCGGCGGGCGCAGGAGCGGGGCCCGAGGCTTTAGCCTGGGCGGCCCGTCTTTTCCTCGCCCCGCGGCCCAAGCCCACACCGCGGCGCGCACGCTACCCGTACACCGGCGTACACCAGTGGCGGTACTTCGGCACTTTGCCGCGCACAATGTCAAAGTACAAATCGTAAATCCGCCGCGTGATGGGCCCCATCGTGCCGTCGCCAACGGCCCGGTGGTCAATCTCCACGATGGGCTCAATCTGAACGCCGGTGCCGCAGAAGAACGCCTCGTCAGCAACATACAGTTCGCTACGATCCACGGAGCGGACCTCCGTCTCCACGCCCAACTCGGCAAGGGCGATCTCCATGACCGTGTCGCGCGTGATGCCTTCCAGGATGTCATCGGTAACCGGCGGGGTGATGAGTTTCCCATTCCGCACGAGGAACAGGTTCTCGGCGCTGCCCTCCGACACATGGCCGTCGCGGGTCAGCACGATGGCCTCATCGCAGCCAGCCATGGCCGCCGCCGTCTTGGACAGGGCCGAATTGATGTAGGAGCCGGTGATCTTGGCGCGCGCCGGGACGGCGTTGTCGTCCACCCTGCGCCAGGGCGACACCATCACCCGCGCGCCGAGTTCGCCCTCTATGTAGCGCCCGAACGGCGTCGCGAACATGGCGAACTCGTCGGTCAGGTTGTGCAGCCGCACGCCGATGATCTCGTCGGCCTTGTAGGCGATGGGGCGAATGTAGCAGTCCTCGCGGTATCCCTCGCGACGCAGCAGTTCCACCAGCAGGCCGCCCAACTCCTCCGGCGAATACGGCAGGCGGATGTGGAGGATTTTGCACGAACGGTGCAGCCGCTGGAAATGCTCCAGTATACGGAAGACGAACAGTTGATTCTCATCGGGGTTCCAGTAGGCGCGGATTCCCTCAAAGCAGCCCGTGCCGTAGTTGAAGGCGTGGGTCATGATGCTGATCTTGGCATTCTCAATGGGGACAAAAGCGCCTTTGAAGAACGCGTACCTGGGCATCGCCGCCTCCCTCCTGTGTAGTGTATTGGCCGGGTTCCACGGTGTATGTTACCCCAGGGTTGGCGCGCGGTCAACTGCGCCCGGCCTGGGACTTGGTTCCATCTTGTGTTGGTCTGTCTTGCGCGCAGCCCTTGCGTCTTTGTCATGCTGAGCCGAGGACGAAGCATCTCGGCTGGGACGTATCCGCGGATGCCACGGATTGCGCAGAGTAGAGCAAGTTGGCAACTTGCTCTACGGGATTCCTCGCCCCCGCCGCTCAGAACGACACCAGCGCCCCTCGCCCGCCTCGGCGGGAGGGGGTCGGGGTGAGGGCGTTCACGTGCGACGCACTTCCGAAGTGCGTCGCACGTTGTCTCCCCTTGTCATGCTGAGCCGAGGACGAAGCATCTCGGCTGGGACGTATCCGCGGATGCCACGGATTGCGCAGAGTAGAGCAAGTTGGCAACTTGCTCTACGGGATTCCTCGCCCCCGCCGCTCAGAACGACACCAGCGCCCCTCGCCCGCCTCGGCGGGAGGGGGTCGGGGTGAGGGCGTTCACGTGCGACGCACTTCCGAAGTGCGTCGCACGTTGTCTCCCCTTGTCATGCTGAGCCGAAGGCGAAGCATCTCCAGGGTTGTATTCACGGATGGCACGGAAGGGGCAAAGCACACCTACGGGCGACCGGCCGGTTACCCCTATGTGCCCGCAGGTGGGAGATTCCTCGGCGCTTCGCGCCTCAGCGTGACAGACCGCTCCCTCGCCCTTCGGGAGAGGGCTGGGGTGAGGGGCTTCCGCCCACGCCCTACGGACGGCGGGGCGTTTCCGCCCGGTCCGTGCGCCGCTGCACCCGCTTGGCCATCAGAATATCCGGCTTGCCGGGGCCGTTGGCGTCGGGCACCACGCCGACAATCACAAACCCGACCTTCTGGTAGAACTCGTAGGGGTGGCCCTTCAGGTTGCGGATGCGCGCCAGGCGCCCAAAGGTGTCGTCGTACAGGTCCACCCCGGCCAGGCTCGTCATGCCGTCTTCGTCGTCGGTGCCGACCCACAGGGTCAGCGCGCCGCGCTCCGCAGCCAGCGCCTCCAGATCGGCCAACAACGCCCGCCCGATGCCCTTGCGCTGGTGGTTCGGATGCACGGCCAGGGGGTGCACCTCCCACACGTTGCCGCCGTATCCGGGGATGCCGCCGATCCACCCCAGGACAACGCCCCGCTCCACCGCGATCCGACTGACGCGCCCCTCGGCGAAGGATTCGCGCACCTCGCGCAGGGCCGACTTCAGGTCAGGCCAGGCGGTCGGCCAATGCTCGCGGAACGCGGCGACAAGCAGCGCCGCTGCTTGCTGGACGGCATCCCAATCATCCGGCTGCAGGTCTGTAATCTCCATCGGCGGACTCCTTCTGCAACAGGGCAAGCAGATAATCGCGCACTTCGGTCAGCGACGGGAAGACCCGATGCGCCAGGGTCAAGGCTTCCGCGGAGGGCGGCTTCAAATCGGGAATCAGGATTGCGGTCATACCGGCGGCCCGCGCCGCGCGGATGCCGGCCTCCGAGTCCTCCAGCACGACGCACTCGTGGGCAGGCACGCCGAGCCGCTTCGCCGCCAGGAGGAAGACATCGGGCGCGGGCTTGCCGAGGGGGACCTCGTCGCCGCAGGCGATGGCGTCAAACCGCCCCGACAGCCCCGTGAGTTGCAACTTCTGCGCGACAAATCGGCGATGGGTGGAACTGGCGACGGCCTTGCGGATGCCGCGCACGTCCAGAGCGTCCAGGAGCGCGTGAAGACCGGGCTTCGTGGGGATGCCATCGCGCATGATGGCCTCGTCCAGATACTGCTGCTTGCGCGCGTAGGCGTCGTCCACGGGCAGGGAGGGGCCGAACGCACGGGCCAGGATGGCTTTGGTGTCCGCCGCCTCCCGCCCGATGAGTTGGAAGTAGAGGCTGTCGGGCAGCGCCAGGCCCCAGTCGGCCAGGGCGCGCCGCCACGCATCCCGCGCCATGCGCTCCGAGTCCAGCATCAGCCCGTCCATGTCAAGAATGACGGCGGAATGCCTCACCTCGTCCTCCCAAGCCCAGGAGACACCTGGCGCTATCCCCGCACGAAGTGGGGCATCGCCTCGGGAATCTCCAGCGACAGTTCCACAAATCCACGGTATTCGCCATCCTGGTACCACGGCGCCTGGTAGATCAGTTTGCGGACGCCGTTCTTCTCAATGGTGTAGACATTAGGCTTGCCCGACCCCAGCAGCCCGCGCAGTTTGGCGCGGGCTGGCTCCGGATGGCAGTCCAGTACGTTGCGGCCTATGAGCGCGCGCCCGCCGTCGGCTGCGAAAACCTGCGCGGCGCGGTCGTTCATGTCCAGGATGGTGCCATCCCTGTCGCAGACGGTGATGGCGCCCGGGAATTCCCTTGTCCAGTCGGGTATCGGCATGTGGCCCTCCTCGTGGTGTCGTTTGGCGGCGCCCGGTTGCCGGCGATGCGGGCGCGTACCACATGCTATCACAGGCGCCGCCGAACGGGCAAATTGCCGCCGCGCCGACTGTTGCTGCGCCGTGTGTGAGGCGCGGAGCGCCGAGGAATCTCCCACCTGCGGGTATATACGTGCGCGCAATGACGGACGGCGCGTTCACGTGCGACGCACCTCCGAGGTGCGTCGCACGTTGTCTCCCTCCTGTCCTGCTGAGCCGAAGGCGAAGAATCTCGCAAACCGAGACCCTTCGCTCCGCTCAGGGTGACAAGGCCCCACCGCCTAGCGCGGCGGCTTTAGCCCCGCGCTGTGCCACGCTTGTACGGGCGCCCGGCCGGTCGCCCCTACAGGCGCGCAATAACGGACGGCGCTTGTCGCCCCGCCATCACGGCGTTACGGTGAACGCCGCGCCGCCGCTCCTGCCGAACGTCTCGGGGAAGTACATCTCGTAGGCCACCGCGGGCATGACGAGGTACTGCCCCGGCACGCTGGCGCGCAGCAGGTACGTGTACTCATACGTGCCCGCGGGCACCTCCCGCGCGAACAGCGCCACCTTCTCGTCGCGAATCTCCGTGTGCGAGAAGACCCACCAGCCCCAAACGTCGTCCGCGCCAGCCTTGCGGAACTGCGGCGGCTCCAACAACTGGCTGGTGGTGCGCAGGCTCGTATCCACGGCCTCGGTACCGGCCGGAATCGGATCCTCCACCACAAGGTAGTGCAGCGCGCTCGGGGCGATGACCGTCAGTTTGACGCGGATGACGTCGCCGACGGCGGCCGTGGCCACCTCGCGGCTCGGGTCGTCGGCCAGCGTGTACTCGCGCAGGACGATGACGCCGCGGCTCAACGGCCCTACCTGCTCCACGGGCAGGTAGTACTTGAGCGCCGCCGAGTAATACAGCGCGCCTTTCTCCGCCTGTCCGCCGGCCAGCGGCGATCGTTCCACGATGATGCGGTTGCCTACATCCTTGAGCAGGCTCTTCAGCGGGATGCGCACCACCTGCGGGGTGTCTACGTTTTCGGGCCGCACGTCGCCCGCCAGCACCCGCTTGCCGTTGACGCCCACCTGGTACCGATACTCGCCTTCCAGTTCGCCGGTCATGGCGGCGTAGTCCGTCAGGGCCAGGAGCGCCCATGCGTTCTCCTGGGTCGTGCCCCAGCGCCCGTCCTGTCGCGCGGCCATGAGCCAGCGGACTGCGTTGGGCAGCAGGGCGTTGTCCGGCGCAAGGCGCACCAGCGCCCGCAGGACGATGGCCGTGCTGCGCACGTCGGTGTTCATCAGGAAGCGGTCGGTCTGGGCTTCTTCCCAGTGGGCGCCCGTGGCGCTGACGATGGCCTGGCCGCTGAGTTCGGCGACCAGCGCGCGCACCTGGCCGGCATGGGCATCGCCCGCCGCCTGCAGCGCCATCGCCAGGTACGCCTTCCCGTAGTGCCCGAGCAGGTGCCGCTTTTCAAAGAGCGCCACGGATCGCGCCGTGTCCCCCTCGCCCAATTCGCCCAGCACATACAGCATGAAGGCGTGCTGATTCGCGTCCGTCGCGTCCGCGATGTCCGCGACGTTGAGATTGGATTTGAGGTACTGTGTGCCGCGGTCCATCACCGACGCGTCCACGCCGAACCCCGCGCGCCGCGCCTCGTTCAGGCCCAGCAGCACGTAGGCGGTGATGTACGGGTGGCTGGTCTCGGTGTACCACCACCCCCATCCGCCGTCCATGTTCTGCGCGGCGTACAGTTTCTGCAGCCCCACCGCGACTAGGTCGGGCAGTTTGGCCTCCAACTCCTCGTTGCGGACGCCAAGCCGCTTGTAGGCTTGCCACGCGGCCACGTTCGGCAGGAAGCGGCTCACCGTCTGCTCGGCGCACTCGTAGGGGAAGTGCTCCAGGTAGCCCAGGGCCTCCCCCATGCCGGCGACAAGGGACGGATCCACGCGCACGGTGAGATCGCCCTGCGACGGCTCGTACACATCGGGCAGTTGCACGAGTTCCACGCGCTGCTCGCCGGCCCCAACTTCGCCCGCCGTGGCGACGACTTCCGGCGTCGTGAAGTGATGCACCGGCAGCGTGAGTGCGATGGCATCCTCCAGTCCGCCGCCTGTAACGCGCACGGATACGGTCATCTGCTCCTCCGCGCCAACGGTGCCGCTCCACGTGAGTTTCTGATAGCCCTTCGCGGGAATCTCCACGCTCTCGGAGCGGCCAAAGCCCGACTGTTCGCCGCGGGCGTCCATCTGCACCTGCGCCTGGATGCTCTGGTCGGTGTTGTTGTGGACGATGGCGGCCAGTTCGGGCTTGTCGCCGATGACGAAGAACCGCGGCGCAACCACGCGCGCCAGCAGCGGCTTGGTAACCACGATGTCGGACGTGGACGAGCCGACCTGCGTGTTGGCCGTCGCGCCGTCGGCGATCATGCGCCAGGTCGTGAGCGAGTCGGGCAGGTTGACCGCAACGGTTGCCCTGCCCTGGGCATCGGTGCGCAGGGCCGGCTCCCAGTAGGCCGTGTCGGGGAAGTAGGTGCGCGCGGTCAGCGCCCCCTCCGCCCCGCCGCCGCCCTTGCCCTGGGCTGGCGGCTCCGCTTCGCGCTCCGCGACGGCGACGGTCAGGCTGGCGGCCGTCTGGATGCCCAGGCCGCGCTTGCGGTAGAAGAAGTCCATGATGTCCGGGCCGGGCCGCTGGGCCAGCGCCAACACCGACGCATCCACCAGCGCCAGCGACACCTCGGCAGGGACGCCTTGCCCGTTGGCGTCCAGCGTCTCCACGGTGAATTGCGCGGTCTCGCGCGGGCCGTAGGCTCCCGAACGCTCCGGCGTAACGCGGATGGTGAGATGCTTCTCGGCGGCCGAGACCTCAAGCGCCACGTACCCCACACGGAACGCCGCGAACGGCTCCGTTGTGCCCTTGCCCTTCACCAGCACGACCGAGACGTAGGCATTCGGAATCAAGTCCTCGGTGATGGGAATCTCCACCTGCTCGCTGTTGCTCCGCAGCACGAGCACCCGATGGGACAGGATGCCTGCCCGCTCCACGGTGAGGAGCGCCGTTACCGGCCCCTGGAAGGGACTCGGGATGAGGATATGGGCCGTCTCGCCGGGCGCGTAACTCTTCTTATCGGCGATGAGTTCCATGCGGTTGTTGTTCTCCACGCGCCAGGCCACGTACTCGTCGCCCGCGCCCGAAACCCACAGGTACGTGGCGCTGCGGACTTCGTTGCCGCGCGCGTCGCGCCCCAGCGCCAGCACCCGGTAACTGCCGCCTTCGGGCGGGACGAACGAGGCCACCGCCGCGCCCTTGTCGTCCGTCGCGATGGTCTGGGTGAACACGGGCGTGTCGGTGAAGCGGGTCGTCCAATAGAACCCGCCGTCGGCGCCCTTCTCCTGGACGGTGTACCAGTCGCGCAGGGAGAAGATGACCGTCAACGGTACGCTGGCCACAGGCTCACCCTTCGGGTTGACCGTGATGACCGATACCTCTGCAGGCTTGCCCGCCGTGCCGATGTACGACTTGGGCGACAGGCCGATGTAGAACTCGCCCTTGTGCACGGGGACGGCCGTCCGGCCACTGACTTCCTGGCCGTTCACGTCGGTAACGGTGGCCTCAATGGAGAAGGTCTGGCTCATGGTGAACTTGGACAGGTCGGCGGGCACGGTGAAGGCGAAGCGGCCCTCGGCGTCGGTCGTCCCCTCGCCGCTGGCCACCACGCGCGGCCCGGTGTCGTCGTCCGTCCAGTAGTCCCAATCGTGGAAATCGTACCAGCCCTGGCCCTGCCACTGGAAGGAATAGGGCTGCGCCACCACGTTCCACCGCACCTGGGCATTGGCCACGGGAGCGCCAAAGTAGTACTTGGCCAGCACGGCAACTTCTATGCGGTCGCCCTGCACGTATTCGGGCTGATGGGTGGTAACCGAAATCTCGTATTCGGGTTTGCGGTACTCCGCGACCTGGAACGTTGTCCCGAAAGACGGCGAGATTCCCTTGTATCCGTCGCGGGCCGTCTCGGCCGCCTTTGCGGGAACCGCGTTGATCCAGTAGGTGCCGGTGGGCGCGTTCTCGTCCAGCGTCAGGCTGCCGTACACGGTTCCCAGGTCGCTCACCTGCAGCGTCTGGCTGTAGAACAGTTGGCCCTGCGGGTCCGATGCAGTAACCTGGAGCGGGCCAATGTCGGGCAGCGAGTAGTGGGCGTCATCGTCGGCGCGGATGATGCCCTTGAAGTACACCGTCTGCCCGGGGCGGTAGATGGGCCTGTCCGTGTAGAAATAGCCGACGTAGGGCGCGAGCCACGACTCGCTGGGCAGCGAGAAGTCCCAGGGGTCAAGCCCCATGGACCAGGAACTGACCGCCACGGCCAGCGACTCGCCCGACCCGCCCACGACGATGAGCGGGGACCAGACATCGCGCCCCTCGGCGAATTGGCCGCGCCACACGCCCTCCGCGTTGGTGAGGCCCTCCAGGGCCACGTTGCCGCTGCCATCGTACACCTTCAGCGGGATGGAATCCACCGGCTGGCCGCTCATGAGGTCGGTGGCCCACACCAGCACGTCCTTGGGGCCGTGCTTCACCACCAGGTTCGTCCGCGTTACGACCAGGGGCATTCCCTGCTGGGCGTAGGCCTTGTCCTGAATATCCGGCGACGACAGCGAGAGGTAGTACACCCCAGGCGGGAGCGGACGGGTGGCGTCGGCGGTGATGGGCACGTCCAGGGTCTGGGTCTTGTTGCGCGGGGCGCTCACCACCACTTGCCATGAGCGGAGCAGGCTGTCAGCCCTGGGCGCGAATTTGCCGCGGTATTCCCAGTCGTTGCCGTTGAGGCGCACGAACTCGTCCAGCGACAGGGCGTACAGGCTCAGGCTGATGCGCCCGATGTTGCGGTAGGCGACCGGGATTTTGATCTCGTTGTAGGCGTTGAAGACCGTCGCGTCGCCCCATCGGCCCACGAAGTACACGCTGGGGTCCAGGTCCTTGGTGTGGAACGCCAGGACGTAATCTTGGCCGAGGGTGTTGCCATACGGGTCGGCGGCCGAGGCCGGTATCGTGATGCGGTAGTCGGTGTTCGGCTGGAGTTGCACAGACAGTTGCAGCGAGTCCTCGTATTCGTTCCAGTACGCTTGCCAGCGGGTCCCCTCAGGCTCCACGCGAAGGGTGGGGGTGATGGTATCCAGGCGCATCGGCCCTGCGAACCAGATTTGCACCCAGTCGTAGGGCGAAACGGCCGTCGGGTCCTTGTCCACGGAACTTCTCAACACGCGGGGCTTCGGAACGACGCCGAACTGCCACTCCACGGGCGCAGCGAGCGCCCCGCCGGTGGCCGAGCGCACGCCCGCCGCCACGGATGCCACATACCCCAAGCCCATGCGCAAGGGAGCGTCGGGCTTGAAGTACAGCGTGCTGTCGCGCCATGAGAACGTGCCCGCGACCGGAGCATTGGTCTCGCTATCGCGCAGGGAGAACCCCGCCTCCACCGAGGCCGTGTCCATCGGCTGGTTGAAGGCGACGATGACCTGGGCCGTCGGCGCGACCTTCATGCCCTGGGGCTCGGTGCCGATGACCTTGGGCGACTCGGTGGTGAACGTCCATGAGTAGTCCTCGGCCAACACGCTTCCGGTGGCGTCTTGCAGGCCGGCGGGCACTACGGCGCGGTAGGTGGTGGACCCTGCCAATCCCGCTGCGGGGCGGAAGATGTAGATGGACGTGTTGAGCCACTCGCCCGCGCCGTCCACCGGCGGGTCCAGGCGAAGCGGCTGCGGCAGGTTCTGGGCGCGCTTCAGGTCGGTGAGCGGCACGACGGGGCGGTTGAACACAACGGTGATGGCGATGTCGCGCTCCACCTCGGTTGCACCGTCCGCAGGCTGCGTCTGGGCCACTTTCAGATTGCCCACGGTCTGGAATCGCAGCACGACCTCATCGGCCAGCGGCAGGCCCGCGCTGGATTTCACCCCCTTGCCCAGCACCACGCGATAGACCGTCGCGGGCTGCAGGGGCGCTGCCGGCTGGAAGACCAGTCGGCGATCCTCCACGACCCAGCGGCCTTGGGCGGCGGGTTCAATGCGCACCTGCCCCTCCAGCGACTTCGGGTCCATGGGCTGGTTGAACTCCACGACCAGGGGAGACTCCACAGCGAGTTCCTCCGAAGGGAGCGGCGTCTGGCGCATCACCCTGGGAATGGCGGGCGGTTGCTTGGGGCCGCAGGAAATGGCAACAAGCGCCACAAGGATAACGAGGGCCACAGCCGTTACACGACGCAAGGGTTTCATACCGAGCCTCCTGGACATGAAAAAGCACGCCGAAGCGCGTGGACACTTCATACTCGTAGACGCATGGCGGGCGCGCTGGGTTCCCGCGCGGCGGGGCAGAATTCCGGCTAGGTTGCCCTATTGTCCCGCCCCCGGCTGCGCGTAGCGGAACTCAATCGTCCGGGAATAGATGGGGATCACCAGAGCGTCCGCGTCGGTGATGTCGGCCTGGAATCCCGGATGGGCGGCCTGGAGCGAGGCCAGCATCCCGCCCTTGCGCGTCAACGCGACTCGCAGCGTGTCGGGGTCGCCGAGCACCGCGAAGACAAACGGCCGGCTGATGAGGACGCCATCCACGGCGATGCCCGCCTCGGTGCCGACGATGGCCGAGGACACGACCAGCCGCTGGCCGTTGAGGGCGATGGCCTTCGCGCCGGAGTTCTTGAGTTCGTTGATCAGGTCCTGCAACTCGGTGGCGCTTACCGGGCTGCTGAGGGTGAGCGTGATGCCCGGTCCAGAAACCTCACTCATGCCAGTGATGAGTTTCAGCCGATTCAGTTCCTCCACCATGACGACCAGAGACCCGCCCTGCTGCCCGAGTTCAGCCAGTTTGGCCCGCAGGGAATCCACCTCCTCGCGCAACTTCCGGTTGGCGTCCACCAGCCCGCTGATGAGCGCTGCGCGGTCCGTGCTAGAGGCAGCCACGCGGGCCGACCGCAGGGCGCTCTCGCTGCGGAACTGGGCGAAGATGAGCAGGCCCACAAGCACGAACAGCAGCGCCACCGGTATGCGCACGAACCAGTCGTCATGCCAGATTCTACGGAGATACTGCGACACTTGCATAGAGTGCTCCAAACCCGCCGTGATAGGCAGGCACCTCAACATCGGCGACCTGCGCCACAGTGAAGGCCAGCCCGTAGGCGGCAACGCGGCTGCGCAGGTCCGACAGGAACCGCGGGTTCTTCAGCAGCGCCTCTTGCTGCTCCGGCGGGCCGATGGCGTGGATGACATAGGGCGGCGACAGGCGCGTGTCGTTGACCATGATGGTGGCCCCCACGCAGTAGATGGATGTGCTGGCCACGATGCGCTCGCCGTTCACGGAGATGGCCTCGGCTCCGGCGGCCCACAGCAGGTTGACCACGTCGCGCACGTCGTAGTCGTGCACCAGGTACAACTCCGGGTTCACGGCGGACGGCACGACCTCGCGATTGCTGTCGTTCAAGACGACCTCAACGCCTGGGCCGTGCAGCGCCACCAGGCCGGCCAACACCTTCTGCCGCGCCAACTCCTGGGCCAGCCCTTGCAGGCGTTCGGCCGATTGGCCCTGCGCCTGCCGCTCGTCCAGTTGCCGGCGCAGTTCCGCCACCTCTGCCTTGAGGGCGTCCTGCTCGGCTTCCAGTTGCGCGATGGTGAGCGCCGTGCGATCGCGGGCGTAACTGGTATCCGCCAGCCGCGCCGACGGCGCCGAGCGCCACTGGAGCGCCAGGAGCAGCCCCAGCGCGATCCCGACGAGCAGCAGCCCTATGGAGGAGATTCGGTGCCCTTTTCTTTCCACAGCCTTGCCCTACGCCATGGTCTTTCTACGCTATATAACGCAGAAAAGCACCTTTCGGTGCCTTTCTGAAAACACTCTTCTCTTGTGCAAGATCGGTGCCTAGCGGGTCAGATTCGTCAGTTGTAGCCGATAGATGCGCTGATTGTCGGTGATGTCCGTCTCGCCGACGATGGGCACCGCCCGCACCTTGAGCCAGTACTCCATCCGAATGGGAATCTCGGAAAGGCCCTGCAAGCGGATGACCTTGACCTCACCGGGGGCCAGTTGTTCAACCGTCGCGGTGCGGACAAGGATGGGCGAAGGCTCGCGGCTGTCCAAGCGCAGTTCGGCGCGGACGACGACGTTGCGCTCGGTGGCCAGGCCCGTGTTCTCCACCGCGATGAGCAAACTGACCGCCTTCAAGTCATCCAGCGACCGGATGGTGTCCAGCGGCGGGTCAAAATCAATGGCAAGCACCGCCACGTCGTGCTCAGGCGGCCTGGCCGACATGTCCGGTGCCGCTGCGGTGAAGACATCCAATTGGCGTGTTTCCACTTGAAACTGGGTGCAACCCGTCAAGAAAACGAGCAGGAGCGTGGAGAGCAAAACCGCCACCCGAAGGCGGCGTAAACCCACTTCTCCCATAATTGTCAATCCCTCCCCCACGTGGCACGATGCCGGTGTGCGGACAAAGCGCAAGATGAACGTTTTGTCACAATGCTATCATACCCCAATTTGGCGCTTTTGTCAAGTCAATTTGCGGCCGCCAGGAACGCGGCGTTGATGGCGTTGTACAGCGCGTGCGCCACCACCGGCCCGAGGATCGACCCCGTGAGGCGGAACATGACCCCCGCCAGAAGCCCAAACGCAAACGCGAAACCCACCACGTCCACCAGCGTCAGCACATTGGGCACGAAGGGGCCGGCAGGGACATGCCAGAGACCGAACAGCACGGAGATGAGGAGCGTGGCAAACCACCAGGGATAGCGACGCTGGAGCGTTATCTGCATGTAGCCGCGGAACAGGCTCTCCTCGCCCAAGGCGATGGTCATCAACTCCATGGGCAGACTCTGCGCCAGGGCCGCGAACGCGCCCGCTCCCAGGCGCAATTGGCCCGTGGCGATGGCGGGGGCACGCAGGATGGCCTGCAGGACGAGCGCAAGCCCCGCCCCAAGCAGAACTTGCCGCAGGACGTGGCGTCCGGTGAACCCAAACTCGGCCCCGCCCGAGCGTTCGCCCAGCAGGATGGCCAGCGCCACAAGGGGGAACAGGCTGCCGATGCCCGCGGCGGCGAGATGCGGCCCCATGCGAAACGGGGACTTGCCGGTGGCGATCCAGGCCACGGCAGCCGCCCGCGACAACACGACGCCCGCCCACATCGCCAGCCCCGCCCACGACGGCGCGGGCGATGCGGGCGGCGCGCGCTTTCGGAACAGGGCGTACAAGAGCGGGATGGGCAAAACGAGGGCGGCGCCGTAGGCCAGGTCGGCGCTGTGCGTGCCCAGCACCGCCAGCCCGAACATCACGCCCGCGTAGCCGAGAGCCACCCCTGCCCAGCGAATCGCCGCCATCATCGCTACTTTCCGGTGCTCCCGAACCCCTCCTTGGGGCCTATGGGGATATCCTCGTCCGTTTCCACCAATTCCACGTCCATGCGCTGCACCCACATCTGGGCCACGCGGTCGCCGGGCAGGATGGTAACCGGCCCCGCCCCCGGCAGCGGCTCCAGGATGGTGCACACCTCGCGCCCGTTGAATTCGGGGTCAACCAGGCCGACGTGCGCCTCGTACCCGTGGCGCAGCGGGGCGCTGGACCGCGCCTTGACGATGGCTCCGTAGCCGGGCGGGAGTTCCAGCGCGATGCCCAGCGGCACCCGCGTAGGGCCCTGCAGGGTGAGAGGCCCATCCAGCCGCGCGAATAGGTCGTAGGCCGCCCCTGTCTTTACGGGCCTGCGCCCGCCAGGGAGGACCCTGTACCGGACGGCCACTTCCCCCTCCAGACGCCGCGCGCCGACCAACCTACGCCTCCAACTTTTCCGACGGCGGGCTGCCGTTGGGTCGCTTGTCCAGTTCGTCATCCTGGGACAGGGTCTCGCCCAGGAGTTTGGACTTCTGATACGCCGCCCAGACCGCCTTGGATAGCACCGTGCGGATGCTCCCCTTGTCCAGTTGATAGATGGCCTCGGCGCTGGTGCCCCCTGGCGAGGTAACCATGTTGCGCAGTTGGGCCAGGTGCAGGTTGGACTGGCGGGCGAAGAGCACGGACCCCAGCACCGTCTTGGTCACCAGGGCCTCGGCGATGCGCCGCGAGAACCCCAGATGCACCGCCGCGTCCACCAGCGCCTCCATGATGAGGAACACGTAGGTGGGACCGGTTCCGCTGACCGCCGTCGCCATGTCCAGAAACCGCTCCTCGTCCACCTCAATCTCCTCGCCCAGGGCGGTAAGGATGCGGCGGCCCATCTCTCGCTGTTCGGGCGTAACCTGGGGCGTGGCGAACCAGACCGAGATGCCCTCGCCAATCTGGGCGGGGGTGTTGGGCATGACGCGGATGACGGACGGAGTGCCGAGGACCTGCGCGATGTAGGCGATCTTTGCGCCCGCCACAATGGACATGATGAGTTGCTCGGGGCGAACGGTGCCCCGCAGTTCGTGTAGCACCATGCGAAGCCGCTGGGGCTTCACCGATAGCACCACCACGTCGGCATTGCGGGCGGCCTCGCGGTTGTCGGTGGTGCCGTGAATACCGTACTTGGCGATCAGTTCGGCGGCGCGTTCCTTGCGGGGGCCGCTGGCCCAGATGTTCCCCGCTGCCGTAACGCCGCACCGGAGGATGCCCTGGATCATGGCCTCTGCCATGGTGCCGCTGCCGATGAACGCCAAACGCTTTTGTTGCAGAGTCTCTTCCATGTGGAGTTGTCCCTTTCTGTGCTTCTAACAAAACGCCTCCCAAGAGGGAGGCCATTGTGTGCGGACGATGCGACGATTCGCGAGCGGATTCCGCCGCGCTACCTCCCCACGCGCCGATGCCCCTGAGCCATGCCCAGGGGCCTGGTAGGGATAGGGGTGCGCTGCTCACGATCACACGGGAATGCACGATTGTTCGTCATGGCGGAACCCTCGCTGGTGCGTATCTTACTGCAAAAACCCGCGGTGTCAAGCGGAGATGCGGGGGAAGTGGCCTTGTAGAGCAAGTTGGCAACTTGCTCTACGGTGCCCAATCTGTGCCATTCGCGGGGTACGGGCGACGGGCCGGTCGTCCGTGCACTACGGCTCGCGAAGCGAAGCAATCGCACGCCCCGGGGATTGCTTCGGGCACTGCGTGCCCTCGCAATGACAGCCACCAACAGACTCTGGAACCGGCTCTCCCCCGCAGAGGCGGTTCCATCTTGTGTTGGTCTGCCCCGCACGCCACCTCCCCGCTCTGCAATGCTGAGCCGCTGGCGATACGCCCTCGCCCTTCGGGAGAGGGCCGGGGTGAGGGGCGAGATTCTTCGCTCTCCGCCGCTCAGAATGACGGTAGATGCCAACAGACTTTGGAACCGAGCCTACCGCCCCGCACCCTTGCCGCCTGCGCTGGCCCCGTGGTATAATACGCGCGGGCAGGAAAACGCGCGCGGTTGCCTCCGCGCCGCCTTGTCTTCGGCCGTGGAAGGGGGCAGCATGGCCGCAAAGGTGGATTCCTTCATCCCGCCGCAGGCCCGCACCGGCGCGGGCTTCCTTGAGTCCTATCTGCCGCCCCTGGCAGAGAACGTTCTGGCTGCGTACATAGAGGGGCTGACCTCGCCCGGCGACCTGGTGCTAGACCCCTTCTGCCAGTCGCCCGCCGTCGTCCGGGCCGCGGCATCACTGGGCCGACGGGTCATCGCCAGCAGCGCCAATCCCATAGACGCCTTCGCCGTGCGCCAGACGCTGGCTCCCCCGCCCGAGAAACAACTCAACGCCGCGGCCACCGCCCTCGGCCAGACCCTGCGCGGCAACGTTCTCCTCCGCGAGCATATCCTGCGGCTGTACCGATGCGCGTGCCCCTCGTGCCGCCGCATGGCCTTTGCCGACTACTTCGTCTGGGACCTGGAGCGCAACATGCCGATTGAGAAGTACGTGCGGTGCGCCGCGTGCGGGTTCCAGGGTTCGGCCAGCATCCAGGCCGACGATCTTGCCACCCTGGAGCAGATTGAGGGCAAGGGGCTGAGTTACTTCTTCGTGCTGGACCGACTCTCGGCGTCGGGCGACCCGGCAAGGCAAGAAGGTGAGGCGGCGCTCAAGTTCTACACCAATCGCGCCCGCTATGCCCTCACGCAGATGGTCCTCAAGACCGAGGCGGAGTTCGCCAACACGCCGGAGGAGAGCATCCTCAAATATCTGCTGCTGGCGTGCATGGTACGGGGTGGCCTGTTCAATCGCCCGCCCGCGGGCAAGGATATGCCGGCCCTCCGCGCGAGCGGCTTGGGCCTGGAGCGCAACGTGTGGCTCCTCTTTGAAGAGGCGTGGGCCGAGTGGCGCGCCACTCTCCCGGCGCCGCCTGTGGCGGGCTTGAGCCCCCGGGCCGACTCCCAAGGCATAGCCGAGGTGCTGGCCGGCGGGGCCGCGCACAGCGCCATCGCGCTCCATTGCCCCATCCGCGACCTCGCCCGCATTTTGCCGGTCCAGAGCGTGCGGCTCCTCATCACCGGATTGTCCAACATCGGCCAGCGCTATTGGCGGCTCTGCTTCCTGTGGGCGGGCTGGCTGTTCGGGAGGGAAAGCGCGGCGCACCTCAAGCCCCTGCTGGGCCAACCCATCCCCGACTGGGCGTGGTATGTCCGCACGGTGGGCGGGGCGTTCCAGGCGCTGCGGCCCAAACTGCACCCCCACGGCCACATGGTGCTGCTGGTTTCGCCACGGCGCAGCACCCAGGCCGAGGCTGCGCTCATGGCCGGTGTGGTGGGGGGATTCCGCCCCGTCGCCCATGTGTACGGGCCGCGAACGGTGGCGGATGCCGCGCAGGGCGCCGGAGACTACCAAATCGTCCTGGCCAAAGGCGCGGAGATTCTGGAAGGGGTAACGCGCCCCCCCGACGCGGGGTTTCTGCGCGGCGAAATCAGGGACGAGGCCGAGCGGGGAGCCCAACAGGCGCTGGCCCAGCGGGGCGAACCCTCGCCCGCGGGATGGCTGCGCCACGGGGCATTCACCCGCCTTGCCCAGCGCGGCCTCCTCCAGCGCGCCCTGCTGCCCAGAGACGAACGGCATTCCGGCTACGAGGTCATTCAGAAGGCCGTGGAGGAAGCCCTCGGCAAGGACGCGCAAGATCCCCTGGTGCCCATGGAGTGGGAAGCCCACTTCGCCCCCGACGCCACGCTCCCGATGCTGTGGCTTCGGCGGCCCTCGGACGTGGCGGCGCCGCTGGCCGACCGCGTGGAGGCAGCCGTGGCCGAGATTCTGCGCGAGACGCTGATGCTGCGCCGCGAGGACTGCGAGCGCGAAGCGTACCGCCGATTCCCGAGCCTGCAAACGCCGGAGCAGGACTTGGTGCGCGCGTGCCTGGAATCCTACGCGGAGGAGACATCCCCCGGCTGGGTTCGGCTCCGCGACGAAGACCAGCCGGAGCGCGTCCGCCTGGCGGTGGCGGCGTTCATCGCGGACATGGACGCGCTGGGGAAGCGCATGGGGCTTCGGGTCATCGCCGACAGCCCGCCGTACCACGTGGTGTGGGCCGCCGACGGGACGCGCCATGGGTTCCTCTTCTCGCCCATGGCCGTTGTCCACACGCTGGCGGCGCTTGGCCCGCGCGACGAGGACACGACCCGCTACCTGGTGATTCCCGAGGCGCGCGTCGCGCTCCTGCGGCTCAAACTGCGGCGCTCGCCCATCTACGGCCGCTTGCTGGAGCAAGGCGGGTGGGCCATCATCCGCTGGCCGCTGCTCCAGGCGCTGCTCAAACTCCCCGCGGTGGACATCCACGCGCTGAAACAGGTGGTGGGGCTGGAGCCGATCATGGAGCAAGGCGAGGCGCAGATTCCGCTGTTCTGACGGCGCCCCTGGCCAAAAAGAAACGCGCTCCCCCGCGGGAAGCGCGCCTGCGAGGTGGCGGCGGAGGGCTTTGAACCCCCGACACAGGGCTTATGAGTCCCCTGCTCTACCTGCTGAGCTACGCCGCCATAACATACGGCAGGTACAGGGCGCACCTGCCGCATCCAGGTAGCGGGGGTTGGATTTGAACCAACGACCTTCGGGTTATGAGCCCGACGAGCTACCACTGCTCCACCCCGCAACGTTGCAGCCCTATTATACGCGAGAACGGCAGGCTCGTCAAACCCGACCCCTTTGGGATTCGGCTCCAACGTGTGCGGGTGTGCGCTGTCATCCCGAGGCGCGAAGCGCCGGGGAACCTCCCTCCTGCGGGCCCATATTATGTAGGGGCGACCGGCCGGTCGCCCCTACATGCTCGCAATGACGGACGGCGCGGTAACGTGCGCCGTACTTCCGAAGTCCGTCGCACGTTATTTATTCGCGCAGATTCGCGGATGGCGTCCCGCCCGTTGACATCCGACAGGAATCCGGGCTATACTGTACGTAGACATCCCACTGGACACGGAGGTGCGAGATGGCGGTCAAACTGACGTATTACGGCCATGCCTGCTTTCTGGTGCAGGGGGGCGGGAGCACGTTGATCGTGGATCCGTTTCTGGAGGGCAACCCCACCGCGCCCGTGAAGCCCGCGCAGGTAAAGGTAGACTACGTGCTGGTCTCCCACGCCCACGGGGATCACTGGGGCGACACGGAGGCCATCGCCCGCGCCAACGACGCGCTGGTCATCGCCAATCATGAGATCAGCGTGCACGCGGCCAACCTCGGCCTGCGCTCCCATGGCATGCACATCGGTGGCGGGTACAACTTCCCCTTCGGGCGCGTGCAACTGACCCACGCCCTGCACGGCTCGTCGTTCCCCGATGGCTCGTATGGCGGCAACCCGGCGGGCTTCCTGCTGACGCTGGAGGGCAAGAACATCTACCACGCCTGCGACACCGGGCTGTTCTACGACATGAAGTTGATCGGCGAGAGGGGTATTGACGTGGCGATCCTGCCCATCGGCGACAACTACACCATGGGGCCGGAGGATGCGCTCAGGGCGGTGCAGTTGATTCAGCCGAAGGTGGTGATTCCCATCCACTACGGGACGTTTGACATCATCAAGCAAGACCCGGAGAAGTTCAAGGCGGCAGTGGAAGCCCACACCAGTGCCAAGTGCGTGATTCTCCACCCGGCGGACTCCCTCCAACTGTAGGGGGCTGCGAAGACAACCGCAGAGGCGAGGCGACGGCCTTCAGGCCGCGTGCCCACCTCTGCGGTTGTGCTTTCTCCGCGACGGCGGCGATGCGCCCTCGGCGGCGCTAGAACTGGATGATGGAGCGCACGTCGTAGCCCTTGAGTTTCTCCACGCCGTGCAGGAAGGTCAAGTCAATCAGAAAGGCCACGCCCACGACCTTGCCGCCCAATTGCTCAATCAGGGTTGCGGCCGCCTTGGCCGAGCCGCCGGTGGCCAGCAGGTCATCCACGAGCAGGACGCGCTGTCCGGGGCGGATGGCATCCTTGTGCATCTCCAGCGTGTTGGTGCCGTACTCCAGGGTGTAGGAGGCGCTGATGGTCTCGGAGGGCAGTTTATTGGGCTTGCGCACGGGGACGAAGCCCGCGCCCAGGATGTAGGCCAGCGGCGCGCCGAAGATGAACCCGCGCGACTCAATGGCCGCCACCAGGTCAATCTCCATCCCCCGGTACGGGGCGGCCATGCGATCTACCGCCTCTCTGAATGCTTTAGGGTCTCTGATAAGGGTCGTGATGTCCTTGAACAGGATGCCCTTGACGGGAAAGTCGGGGACGTCGCGAATCATCCGGGCCAGATCCATGGTTCACTCCTCCTTCACAGATGCGGTCGGTATGGGATGGCATGCCGCGGCGCGTTGTCGCCGATGTGCATTTTAGCCAAAAACGACCGCTTGCCAAACGGCGCGTGGGTGGCAGGGAAGGGCTGAAACTCACCGCGGAGAACGCGGCGAACGCGGAGAGACACAGAAGAACCTCTGCCTTCTTTGCGCTCTCCGCGGTGCAGAATCCCATTCGTGCGGATTCGTGTTATTCGTGGAGGCTGTCCCTTTGACCCCGTTCGCGGGATGTCTCCTACGGCGCGTGGGTGGCAGGGAAGGGCTGAAACTCACCGCGGAGAACGCGGCGAAC
>JBBIHX010000035.1:19741-23728 GCA_037446815.1 Caldilineae bacterium
ACGGCGCGTGGGTGGCAGGGAAGGGCTGAAACTCACCGCGGAGAACGCGGCGAACGCGGAGAGACACAGAAGAACCTCTGCCTTCTTTGCGCTCTCCGCGGTGCAGAATCCCATTCTGGTGCGGAACGCGGGGCGCACTTCGGAAGGGCGTCGCGCGGTGGGTTTTCCGTTGCCCGCGGGCGCAGGGTATGGTATAATCTGTCAGGCCAACGCTTGTGCGGGAGGTCGCCGTGATCGTTGATGCCCATGTGCACGTGCACCGCCCCGAAGTTGCGACCTGTCGGGACGCGTACTGCGCGCGCGATACCTATTTCCAACGGCTTTATGCCGCGCCCAAGTCGCGGCTGGCAACCGTGGAAGATCTGATCCAAGCGATGGACGAAGACGGCGTGGACGTGGCCGTCATCTGCGGGTTCGCCTGGCACGACATGGGCATTTGCGGGGACGACAACGACTACGTCATGGAGGCCGTCGCCCGCTACCCGAACCGACTCGTGGGACTGGCCGTGCTCAATCCGTGCGCGGGGGACAAGGCCGTGTACGAGATGGAGCGCTGCGCCAAGGGCGGGCTGCGCGGCCTGGGCGAGTTGATGCCCGACGGCCAGGGGTACACGCTGGCCGACGTGGACGCCATGCGCCCCATCATGGAGGCGGCCCGCGCGCTCGGCTGGGTCGTGCTGACCCATTCCAACGAGCAGGTGGGACACGATTACGCCGGCAAGGGCAAGACCGGCCCGGAAGTCGTCCTGCGATTCGCCCAGGCGTTCCCGGATGCGCGCATTGTCTGCGCCCACTGGGGAGGCGGGCTGCTGTTCTACGAACTCATGCCGGAGGTGCGCCAGAGCCTACGCAACGTGTTCTACGATACTGCCGCGTCGCCCTACCTGTACGACGACCGCATCTACCGCGTCGCGGCGGAGATCGCGCCCGACAAGATTCTGTTCGGCAGCGATTACCCGCTCCTTCGCGCGCGCACCTACCTGAAGCGGATACGCGCCGCGGGCCTCGTCGCGGAAGCCGAGCGGGCGATCCTGGGGCGGAATGCCGCGCGGGTCTTCGGCATCGGAGAGACGCCATGAGCGAGAAGACCATCCGAGACTGGCAGCAAGAGGTGGACGAGTGGGTGCGCACTGTCGGCGGCGGGTACTGGTCGCCGCTGGTGAACCTGGCGCGCATTGCCGAGGAGGTGGGGGAGACCGCGCGGCTGGTGAACCATCTGTACGGCCCGAAGCCCAAAAAGCCCACCGAAGCGCCCCAGGAACTTGGCATGGAACTGGCCGACATCCTGTTCGCCGTCATCTGCCTGGCGAACTCGCAGGGGATTGACCTGCAGGACAGTTTCGCGCGCGTGATGGACAAGTACCGCGTGCGCGACAAAGACCGCTATCGCAATGCCCAGCAGCATGTGGAGGGTTCGTAGCGCCAGGCCCGTGAGCCTGCGTCTGGCGTCGTGTGCGTTGGAGTCCCACGGAGGTGAGTTGTGAGCGCGAACCGAGGGGGGCGCCCGGTTACCACCCGACTGCGCGCGATGGTGTCGGTGCTCGCCCTGCTGGCGGGGCTGGCACTGCTTGGATATTCCATCGCCACGGTGGTGCGGGGGCCATCGCGCCCGGCGCCCACGCCCACGCCGCGCCCACGCCCATCCATTGCGCTGGATCCCGCCGAGGGCTACGCGGGCACCTACGTTGCGGTTACGGGCGTGAACTGGCCGCCTGGGGAGACGGTGTACATCTACCTCTCGCCGCCGTTCGCAGAAGAGGAGACCTATGCATACGACGGGGCGGAAGTGGGGCCAGATGGCGGGTTCATTGCTGCCATCGTCTTCCCGGATGATCCCGATCTGCTGGATCGCGGCGCGGTAGGCGTGGTGGCCCGCACCCGTGGGCGTCTGGAAGCGCGCGCCCCCTTCCGCGTGCGCCGGCCCACTCCCATCGCCCCAACGCCCACGGCGACACTGCCGCCCACGCCCACGGCCCAGCCCACGCCGGCGGCCACCGCCACCTACACGCCGGTTTCCCCCACCGCAACGCCGACCCCGACGCCCCAGCCGCCCACCCTGTTCACGGGCTGGAAGGGCGAGTATTACAGCAACGCCACGCTATCGGGGGAGCCGACCCTGATTCGCGATGATGACACCATAGACTTCCGCTGGACAACCGGATCGCCCGACCCCGCGATTCCCGCCGACGAGTTCTCGGTGCGCTGGACGAGGGCGCTGACCCTCGTGGCGGGCACGTATCACTTCCGCGTGCGCGCCGATGACGGGTGTCGTCTGTGGGTGGATGGCAAGTTGCTGGTGGACGAGTGGCACGACAGCGCCGAGACCATCTACAGCGCCAGCATCTTCCTCGCGCAGGGGTCGCACCCCGTGGTGCTGGAATACTACGAGAGCGCAGGCGGGGCGACCGTGGCGCTGGGGTGGGAGTACGAGGACGCCTTCCCCAACTGGAAGGCCGAGTACTTCTCCAATACGGCCCTGTCGGGCGCGCCTGTACTGGTTCGGGACGACGAGCAGGTGGATTTCGCCTGGGGGTTGGGCGCGCCCGCCCCGGAACTTCCCGCCGATGGCTTCTCCGCCCGTTGGACGCGCAAGTGGTACTTCCTGCCCGGCAACTACCGCTTCTACGCCAAGGCGTGGGACGGGGTGCGGGTGTGGTTTGACGATACGCTGGTCATAGACGAGTGGCACGCCGGCACCGACACCACCTACGCGGGCGACGTGCAGGTGAGCGACACAGGCTGGCATACCGTGCGCATCGCGTACTACAACCAGGCGGGCAAGGCGGAGGTCAAGGTCTCGTGGGAGGCGCTGGTATCCTACGCCGGCTGGAAGGGCGAGTACTTCTCTAACAAGGACCTCCGCGGCCAGCCGGTGTTCGTGCGGGATGACCCCAGCCTCAACTTTGAGTGGGGATTGGGAACGCCTGGCCCAGGCATCGGGCAGGACAACTTCTCCGTGCGCTGGACGCGGGAGTTGGAATTCGCGGCGGGAACGTATGAGTTCACCGTGGTTGTGGATGATGGCGTCCGGGTGTGGCTGGATGACTGGAAGGTGCTGGATCAGTGGCAAGACGGGATTCGGCGCACGTACACTGCCGTCTTTGAGGGGTTGAGCGCGGGACGCCACACCATCCGCGTGGAGTACTACGAGCACATGGGCGAGGCGGTGCTGCGGTTCTGGTGGACGAAGCAGACCGCGCAGCAGGGAAGCCAGGCCCGGTGAGGCGAACCGCCGGAGAGGGCGGGCAATCCGAGGTGAGCCATGCGCAGGGCGTATTGGCGCTTTCTACGACGAGCAGGTGAAAGAGGTTGTCGGCCTGGCGGACAGTGAGCAGCCGCTGTACCTCATGCCGGTCGGGCGGCCCTAGCCTGCATGCTGGCGCGGCGCCGCTGCTCCCTCGCCCACCGGGTTAGCCGCGCTCATCGGAAGGCGAGCGCAACGCCGGCTGCCCACGTGCGAATCGCTTCCCAGTCGCGGAAGTCCCCGTCGGGGGCCTTCATCGCCCGAATGAGAAGGCGCAGCAAGAACGGCAGGCGCGCGCTGTTCATCACCCCGGCGAAAAGCCCCACGTCCACGGGCTTCACGTCGGGCGTCCGGGCGCGGAGCGCGTCCAAATATGCCGCGACGGTGCAGCGGTTCTCGTCGGTGTCGTCCTTCATCGTCAGGCAGACGACAAAATAGGCGACGGGGACGCGGCTCAATTCCCGCTCATGCTTCTCCACGAACGCGACGACTTCGGGCATGGGTTTGCCCGCGCGGATGGCGCTGCCCACGATGACGCCGGTGTAGCCCGCCAGGCTGGTAACGGCGCGCACCGGCTTCACGTCCACCTCAAGCCCCTCGCTGCGCAGCGCCTCGGCGACCGCCTGTGCGACCGTTTCGGTAGAGCCTGCGCGCGTGGCGTAGGCAATCAAGACTCTGCTGTTCATGGCTGCTCCTGGGTATGTTGTGTAATAGGTCTACTCGGTTTGCGCGCCGGAGGTTCA
>JBBIHX010000036.1:0-23594 GCA_037446815.1 Caldilineae bacterium
GGGAGAGGGTTAGGGTGAGGGCCATGCGCGTTGCCATCCTAAACGCCGCGCGGGGCCAAAGCCGCCGCGCTGTTCAGCAAATCCGGGGCAACTGCTCGCCCGTCAACATCTCCACCACCCTGGACACGCCCAGGATGGTCTTCAGAACCACCCGCCCCGCGTGCGCCTGCGTCGCATAGCCGATGACGCGCGCGTCGCGGCCCAGCGGGTGCGATTGCATGGCCGCCAGCGCCGCATCCGCGCAATCGGCCGCCACGATCGCCACCAGTTTCCCCTCGTTGGCCACGTACAGCGGGTCCAGGCCAAGCAGTTCGCACGCGCCGCGCACGGCATCGTTCACCGGAACGGCGCTCTCCTCAATCTCCAGGCCGACGCCGCCCGCCTGCGCCAGTTCCACCAACGTCGTGGCCAGGCCGCCGCGCGTGGGGTCTCGCATCACGCGCACGCCCCCGCACGCCACCACCGCCTCCGCCAGGCCGTTCAGCGGCGCGCAGTCGCTCATCAGCGGCGTGCTCAATCCCAGCCCCTCGCGCTGGGCCATCACCGCGATGCCGTGATCGCCCACGGTTCCCGACACGAGGACAGCATCGCCGGGGCGGATGTTCTGCGGCGACAGCGCGACGCCTTCCGGGATGACGCCGACCCCCGCCGTGTTGATGAACACCCCATCGGCGGCCCCGCGGTCCACGACCTTCGTATCGCCCGCCACGATAACCACCCCGGCCTCGCGGGCCGCTTGCGCCGCCGAGCGAACGATGCGCCGCAAATCGCCGAGGGACAGCCCCTCCTCCAGGATGAAGCCGATGCTCAGATACAGCGGGCGCGCGCCCACCATGCTCAAATCGTTGACCGTGCCGCATACCGCCAGTTTGCCGATGTCGCCGCCCGGGAAGAAGATGGGCCGCACCACATACGAATCGGTGGTGAAGGCCAGGCGGCCGCTCTGCCGCGGCAGGACGGCGGCGTCGCCAAGGTCATCCAGGAACGGGTTGGACAACTCGCGCTGAAAGACTTCGCGAATCAGGTCATGCGTCAGCCGCCCGCCGCTCCCATGGGCGAGCAGGATGGTCTCATCCCCCATCGCTCACGCCTCCGAATTGGTAGTAGGCGGCGCAGGCCCCCTCGGCCGACACCATGCACGGCCCCACCGGATGCTCCGGCGAGCACACCTTGCGGAACAGGGGGCACGCGGGCGGAGGGAGCACGCCCCGCAACACGTCGCCGCAGCGACATCCGGGGGGTTCTCGCGACGGCGCCACCTCAACCGGGAAGACGCGCGCGGCATCGTGCGCCTGAAACGCGGCGCGTATCCGCAGCCCGCTGGCCGGTATCACGCCAAGCCCGCGCCATTCAGCATCGGCCACCTCAAACACGCGGCCCATCATGTCCAGCGCCGCGCGGTTGCCCTCGGGCAGCACGCTGCGGGAGTAGGCGTTGTCCACCCACGCCTCGCCCGCGGCGACCTGGTCCACGAGCATGGAGATGCCGCGCAGGATGTCCAGCGGCTCAAACCCGGCGATGGCGATGGGCGTGCGGTAGTCGCGGGGCAGAAACTGCCAGCCGTCCGTCCCGATGATAGTCGTAACGTGCCCCGGCCCCAGAACGCCCGATAGCCGCACCTCGCCCGCGTCCAAAATCGCGCGGGTGGCGGGCGGCGTCAGTTTGTGCAGGCACAGCACGTAGTAGTTGCGAATCCCCCGGCTCTGGGCGTCCAGGATAGACGCCGCCACGCCCGGTGCCGTTGTCTCAAACCCCACGCCCAGGAAGATCACCGGCCGGTCTGGTGTCCGCTCCGCCAACCGCACGGCGTCCAGCGGCGAATACACAATGCGCACATCGGCCCCCCGCGACTTGGCCTGTTGGAGGCTTTCGCGGCTGCCCGGGACGCGAACCATGTCGCCGAAGGTCGTGAGGATCACGCCCGGCACGTCGGCCATGGCGATGGCGCGGTCCAGGTCGGCGGCAGCGGTAACGCACACCGGGCACCCAGGCCCCGACAGCATCTCCACCGCCGGCGGCAGAACCTGCCGAATGCCGAACCGCAGAATGGCGTGGGTGTGGCCGCCGCAGAACTCCATCAGGCGCATCGGCCGGTCTGCCCGCTGATGAATGCGCTCCACCAGCGCGCGGGCGAGGCGAGGATCCCGAAACTCGTCCACGAATCTCATCGGCCGATCCTCCCGCAATCGCCACCCGCCTCAAGGACGAAATGACCGATGGCCGCCTGCCCGAGCGATACGCCCCCGTCGTTCGTCGGGACCTGGCGGTGCAACAGAACCTGCAGCCCGCGCCCGCGCATTTCGCCCACCGCCTGCGCCAGCAGCAGACGATTCTGGAAACATCCCCCGGAAAGCGCCACCGCCCTGATGCCGGTGCTCTGTGCCAGCAGGGAGCACACGTCGGCGATCAGCGCCGCGAGCGTCCGATGGAATCGCCCACCGACCTCGCCCAGCGTTCGGCCAGCCTGGACATCGCGCACGGCCCCCGCCAGGAGCGGCTTCAGGGCCACCTCGCAGGCCGCGCCTATCGGCGGCAACGCGGACGTATCGCCCCAGCATTGCGGGTCGGCGTAGCGGAAGAAGTAGCCGTATCCCTCGCGCTCGTCGGCGCGGGATGCCATTTCCATCTCAATGGCCGCCTGCGCCTCGTAGGTAACGCGGCCAAGCCCGCCTGCCATCGCCGCCACCGCATCAAACAGCCTACCGCAGGAAGTGGTGAGCACCGTGTTGAGACCCCGCTCCACCTGCCGCTGCACGGCAAGTTTCTCGGCCTCGTCCATCTGCGCCAGGAATGGCAGCGCGGGCACCTCGCCGAACAGCGCGTACAGGTAGGCGTACGCGATGCGGCACGGGTTGCGGATGCCCGCATCGCCGCCGGGGAGCGGGAGCGGTTCCAACCACGCGGCGCGGTGGAACCCCCGCAGGTCGGCGATGAGCCACTCGCCGCCCCAGATGCGCCCGTCCAGGCCAAACCCTGTGCCGTCCAGCGCCACGCCGATGACCGGCTCAGTGGTGCCGTTGTCCACCATGCACGACGCGATGTGGGCGTGGTGGTGCTGGACGCCGACGAGGGGCAGGTGCTCCCGCTCGGCCCGCTCGTGGGCGTAGCGCGTCGCCAGGTAGTCGGGGTGCAGGTCATGCGCAACCGCCTCGGGACGGAGGCGGAACAGGCGCTCGTACAGGGCCATCGCCGTCTGATAGTGCTCTAGCGTCTCCAGGTTCTCCATGTCACCGATGTGTGGGCTGACGAACGCATACTCGTCGCGGGTGATGCAGAACGTGTTCTTGAGTTCCGGCCCCGCAGCAAGCACGGAGCGCGCGCGGAAGGGCAAGCGGATGGGATAGGGCGCATATCCCCGCGAGCGGCGCAGCGGCTGGGGCACCGCTTCCGCGCCCCCTTTGCCGTCGGGCACGCGCGGTGCGAACCAGACGCTGTCGTCGTAGCGGGCATGGATGCCGCGGTTGTGGAACAGGAACGCATCGGCGAGGCCGCGCAGCCGACGCCATGCCTCCTCGTTGTCCTGCGCAATCGGCTCCTCGGACAGGTTGCCGCTGGTCATCACCAGGGGCCGCCCCGCGTCGCGCAGCAGGATGTGGTGCAGCGGCGTGTACGGGAGCATCACGCCCAGGTAGCGGTTGTTCGGCGCGACTTCCGCCGCTACCGACGACTCCGTCCTCCACTCCAGCAGCACAATGGGGCACTGGCGCGAGGTCAGCAGCACTTCCTCATCGGGCGTTACCTCGCAGTGCCGGCGCACCTCGTCCATGTCGGCCATCATCACGGCCAGCGGCTTCGCGGGGCGGCGCTTGCGCTCCCGCAGCGTGCGAACGGTGACGGCGTTCGTCGCGTCGCAGGCCAGATGAAACCCGCCCAGTCCCTTCAGGGCGAGGATGCGCCCTTCCCGCAGCAGGCGTGCCGCCTCGGCGATGACCTCGGCGTTGGTGGGGTCGCCCGCAGGGGGCGCGAGGGCTGCGGCACCATCCGCTGACGCAGGCGCAAGCCACACCCGCGGCCCGCACACCGGGCAGGCGTTGGGCTGGGCGTGGAAGCGGCGATTCAGCGGGTCGTCGTACTCGGCCTGGCACTCCGGGCACATCTGGAACGCCGCCATCGTCGTCATGGGGCGGTCGTAGGGCACGTCGGCGATGATGGTGAAGCGCGGCCCGCAGTTGGTGCAGTTGATGAACGGGTAGCGATAGCGACGGTCGTGGGGGTCAAACAGTTCGCGCAGGCACTCCGGGCACGTGGCGATGTCCGGCGAGATGAGCACATACCCCGCCTCGGCCCTGCTCTCGCGGATTTCAAACCGCTCCCAGCCGTTGGGCGGGATTTGCTCCCTGTGCACGCCCTCAATGCGCGCCACGGGCGGCGCTTTGGCGACCAGATCGTGGGCGAAAGCGTCCAGCGCGTCGGGCGGGCCTTCCACCTCTATCACCACGCCCGACGAGGTGTTGATGACCCACCCACGCAACCCAAGCCCCACGGCCAGGCCGTACACAAAGGGGCGGAACCCCACCCCCTGCACGACGCCCGTTACCTTGAACCGAAAGGCGACAACCGAGGCCATGTTCGGGACAGTCCTCTCCCCCTACTTCGCCGCCGAGTGATAGGCCCGCCACTGCGCCCAGAGCCACTCGGCCCACGGGCCTATGCCCTCGCCCGTGCGGCAGGACACCTCAAAGATCTCGGCGCGCGCGTTCATGCCGCGTATCGCTTCACGCAGCGCCTTCAGGTCAAAATCCACGTAGGGGGCCAGGTCCATCTTGTTGATGACAACGGCCTCCACCGCCGTGAAGATGCCCGGGTATTTGTACGGCTTGTCGTGGCCCTCGGGCACGCTGGCGATCATCACCCGCAGCGTCTCGCCCAGGCGAAACTCCACCGGGCAGATGAGGTTGCCGACGTTCTCCACGATGAGCAGGTCTATCTCGCCCAGCGGCAGCGCGCGCAGTGCCTGGCGAATCATGGGCGCGTCCAGATGGCACGCCCCGCCCGTGTTAATCTGCACCACGGGAATCCCCGCGGCGGCCACCTTGTCGGCGTCAATGCGCGAGGCCACATCGCCCTCAATCACGCCCAGGCGAAGACGGCCATCCAGCGCCCGCGCCGTCTGCAAGATGAGGCTCGTCTTGCCGGCGCCGGGCGACGCCATGAGGTTCACGGTAACGATGCCGTGCGCCCGTAGTGTCTCGGCATTCTCCAGGGCAATCTGGTCGTTGGCGTTCAGAATGTCGGTTACGACCTCTACCTTCCGCATCGGTTCACTCCACCTCAATGCTTTCTATGTACGACTCGCGCCCGGCCAGCACCTCGCCGCCCAGCCCGCCGCACTGCGGGCAGCGCCAGTCCACGCCATCGGGCGCGAATTCGCCGCCGCAGGCATGGCACCGGACGCGTGCGGGGATGCGACGGATGTGGAGCGTCGCGCCCTCCGCTTCCGTCCCGCGGGCCAGGAAGTCAAAGTAGAACTGGATGCTCTCGTCCACGAAACTGGTCAGGTCGCCGATGACGAGGTTGACTTGCGCCACGCGATGGGCATCTGCCTTGCGCGCGTGTTCCAAGACGACCCGGATAATCTGCTCGGTAACGGGCAACTCGTGCATGTTCCCCTACCCTCGCGGCGCGGCCATCGCCATGCCCAGAATCGCGCCGACGGCCTCATCGGCGCGGGCCTTGCACCCCTCGGTGAGGCCCTCGCCGAAATCAAAATCCTCGCCCCGAACGGAGACCAGCGCCGCCTGCGGGGCTTGGCCACGGGCCGCCCGCGCCACCGCCAGCATCATCCCCGGGCTCATATGGTGCGTAACCGCCTGGAATCCGTACTCCTCCTGCACGGGAAGCACGCGCACATCGTCCGGTATCACGCCGGTATGGGCGTCCACGAAAACCGCCAGGTCGTAGTCGGCCAGCATGGGGGCGATTTCCGGAAGCAATTGGTGCAGCACCACCGTGTCCAGGGGATGGCCGCAATCGTCCAAGCCGTCTTCGTTCAATTCAAGGGGGCGCAACCCCTGCTTCCGGCGCAGCGCGTTGGCGACGTACAGGGCCACGCCGTCATCCCGCCGGTAGGGGTTGCCATATCCGATGACCAGGGTTCGTCTCATGAATGCGATTCCAAGCGCGCCACGGGCCGCCCCGAAGGCGCGGTGTTAGTGCAAGGTATTGTATCTCATCTCGCGGGCGCGTCAAAAGCAGACCTCCGAGGTCGGGGACGCCTCGGAGGTCTGCCTACGCGGCCACGTTGGGCCGAATCTAGCCTCGCGTCAGGCGATGCATCAACTCGCCCTGGGCGTCGTACATCTCAATCACGATGGGCATCTCGCCGATGGCGTGCGTGGAGCAGGACAGGCACGGGTCGTGGGCGCGGATGGCCGCTTCCACGCGGTTCAGCATCCCCTCGGTCAGGGTCTTGCCGTCCACGAAGTCCTTGGCCACCATCTCCACCGACTTGCTCATCGCCCAGTTGTTGTGCCCGGTCGCCACGATGAGGTTGACCTTGGTCAACATCCCATTCGCGTCGGTCTGGTAGTGGTGGAACAGCGTGCCGCGCGGAGCCTCCACGCACCCCACGCCCTTGCCGGCGAAGGTGCCGCTAGCCGCGACGATGTCCGTGGACAGGATGTCGGGATCCTCCAGAATCTCGCGGACGCGCTCAATGGCGTAGAGGTCTTCTATCAGGCGGGCATAGTGGAACCACAGCGTGCCTTCCACCGGCTTGCCGCCGTTGATGGTCTTCCAAGTCTTGAATTCCTCGTTCGCCATGGGCGTGTTGATCTTGCTCGCGGCGTTCAGGCGGCCCAGCGGGCCTACGCGGTACGTGCCATTGGGCCATCCCATCTTCCGGTAGAAGGGGAACTTGAGGTACGACCAGTCCTCCACGTGCTCGCCGATGTACGTCAGGTAGTCCTGGGCGTCAAATTCCTCCAGTTTCCTGCCGTCCTTGTCCACCAGCCGCACCTTGCCGTCGTACAGTTGCAGGCCGCCTTCCTCATCCACCAGCCCCATGTAGCCCGACGAGAAGACCGCAAAGCGGTTCACCAAGTCCATGTTCTTCTCATACCAGCCCTTGGCGACGGCGATGCCGACCTTGATGACCTCGGTCATCTCGTCCAACTGGCTCAGGATCGCGTCGCGATCCTTGACGGACAGGGGCGCGTTGACGCCACCGGGGACGGCGAAGACGGGATGCACCCGCTTGCCGCCCAGGCGCTTGATGATGTCCTGGCCGAACCCGCGCAGGCGCACCGCTTTCAGCGCCAGGTCGGGGTTCGCCTGCACGATGCCCACAACGTTGCGGATGGCCGGGTCCGCGTCAAACCCCAGCAACAGGTCAGGCCCCGCCAGTTCAAAGAAGTGCATGGAGTGGGACTGAATGAACTGCCCCATGTGCATCAGTTCGCGCAGCAGGTGGGCGGTGCGCGGTGGCTTGAGGCCCGCGACGACATCGCAAGCCTTGGCCGACGCCAGGTGGTGGCTCACCGGGCAGATGCCGCAGATGCGCGGGGTGATCTGCGTCATCTCAAAGAAGGGCCGCCCCTCGCTGAACTTCTCAAACCCGCGCCACTCGTTTACATGGAAGAAGGCACGCTCCACCTTACCCTCATCGTTCAGGTGGATGGTAACCTTGGCGTGGCCCTCAATTCGCGTTACGGGTTCTATCGTAATCTTCTGCATGGTTGCGCTCCTTGTCTAGGGTCAAATCCTGGCCCGGGCAGGCATCAGTCATACTTCAGGTTGTCGCCGGTCAAGACGGGCACGCGGCCTTCCAGCAACTCGGCCAGGGCGTAGTAGATGACGTCCGGCGACGGCGGGCACCCGGGGATGTGGATATCCACCTTGACCACCTGGTTGACCGCGCACACCCGCACCGGCCTACCCAACTCCTCGGAGCAGGGGATTTGGCCATCCACCGTGCTCTCGGTCTCTACGTAGGCGCGCTTCAGCGCCTCGTCCATGTCAAAGAAGTTGCGCATGGAAACGATGCCGCCGAACACCGCGCAGTCGCCCAGCGCGATGAGAATCTGGCACCGCTCGCGCATCTGCTTGACCACTTCAATATTCGTGGTGTTGGACACCGCGCCCGTGAGAATCCCCACCGTAACGCCCTCTTTCGGCGGGTGCTTCAGGTCGGTGATAGGAGTGGACGTGAGTTCAATTTTGTCCAGCAATTGGACGAGCCGCTCGTCCATGTCCAGCACGGACATATGACACCCGGCGCAAGCGGCCAGCCAGTCTGTTGCAACCTTGACTTTCGCCATGGATTATCCTCCTTATACCCATTGTTCCTGCGAGCGGCTACAGGGCCTCGGCCAGCCGGGCCAGAACCTCGGCCTCGGCGAGCACACCCTCGGGCGCGGCGACGGCCGACTTGACGACCGCCTTCCTGCCGTCCAGCGTCGTGAAGTTCCCATCCTGCTCATACCACAGCGGCGCCGGCAGCACCACATCCGCCGCGTCGGTGGCCGCGCTCTTGTATGCCGCGTGCACGACGAGGAATGCGGCGCGCCGCGCTTCCTGGACCGCCTTCTCGGGCAACTCGCCGTCGCCCAGCAGCAGGTACAGCACCTTGACGCCATTGGCGTTGAGGGTGTTCTTCAGCCCCAGTTCCCTGGCCCGATAGCCGTTGGTGCCCTGGAACAGCGAGATGAAGCGGGCCTTGCCCGTGAGGGCCGCCAGTTTCCGCGCGCCCGCCTTGTCCAGGTCGCCGCCGTAGATCACCACCGGCGCGGTGCTGCCCTGGGCGATCTTCACCGCCTCGGCCACCTGGGCCATGGGGAATATCCGATGCGCCAGGGCCGCCATGCCGTTGGGCTTGTCGGAAACCACGAGAAGCCGCGCCCCCTTGTCCAGAGCGCGCTTCACGCGGTAGCCCAACACCCGATGCGTCGCCAGTGGGTCGCCGCCGACCACCAGCACACAGTCGGCCGTGTCCAGGTCGGCCAGCGCGCCGCCCACGGGCAATTCCAGGTCCGCCAGCGTCGGCTCCAACGTTCCCACGGTGGCGCGCACCTTTCCCTGGAACACCTTCACGAATTCGCTCAGCGTGTCATTGAGCGCCTTGCCGGTAACGTACGCGGCGGTCTTCTTTCCGCCGTTGCCCTTCGCCTTGGCGGCGATGGCGGCCAGCGCCTCGTCCCAGGACACGGGCACCAGGCCGTTGCCCTTGCGCACCATGGGCGAGGTGATGCGCTCGCGCGTGTCGTACAGCGGCTCAAAGCGGCCTGCCACGCACAGCACGCCCTGATTGGGCGCGTCCCAATCGCCCTCCACGCGCAGCACGTGCCCGGCGCGGGTAACCACGCTCGTCCCGCACCCCACGGCGCAGAACGTGCAGGTGCTGGCCGTCCGTTCCACGTGCACCTCGCGCCCCATGTAGGCGCTCTTGCGGTCTATCAGCGCGCCGGTGGGGCAGACCTGCAAGCACGTGCCGCAGGACACGCAGGTGGACTCGCCGAACGGCACATCCATGTCGGCGCTGATCATCGTCTTGGCCCCGCGGAAGCGCACGCCCAGCGTGTGGTTCGCCGCCAAGTCCGAGCACGCGCGGATGCACCGTCGGCACAGGATGCAGCGGTTGTGGTCCATGATGAAGTACTTGCGCGTGCCGTCCACCGGCATCTTGGCATGGGGCGAAGGGTAGGTCCAGTGATCCAGGCCGTAGCGGTACGCCAGCGCCTGGAGTTCGCAGTCGCCACTCATCTCGCAGTACATGCAGTAGTGGTTGCGCTCGGAGAACAGCATCTGCAGCACGAACTTGCGCGCCTCCACCGCCTTGGGAGACTCGGTCTCCACTTCCATCCCCTCGGAGATGGGGAAGGTGCAGGCGGGCTGAAGCGTGCGCTGCTTCGCCACCTCTACGAGACAAACGCGGCACGCGCCGATGTTGGCGAGGGCAGGGTGGTGGCACAGGGTGGGGATGTCAAGCCCCGCTTCTTTCGCCGCCTCCAGAACCGTGATTCCCGCCCGCGCTTGAATCTGCTGTCCGTTGATTTTGATGTTGACGGTTGCCATCGGGCAAGTCGCCTCCTTTCCGTTGGTTGCGTAGGAATCGCGCCCGCGCTATACCGCGACGGCGTCTTTGTCTGACTGCGTAACGGCTTCAACGCCCATGGTCTCTACCCATTCCAGGTCGCAGCGCAGACACCGCTTGCACTCTTCGCGGGCGGTCTTTTCGTCAAACCCCAATTCCACCTCGTCAAAGCAGCAGACCCGCTGCTCAACGGGCAGTTCCGGCATCTGGGGCCGCTTGGCGTCGGCGTAGTCGTCCATGTTGAACACCTGCGGCACATTGTGGTACGCGGTTACGTACTTGGGCCGCTCCACCTTCTGGCCCTTGAGGTACGCGTCCACGGCCACGGCCACCTTGTTGCCCTGGGCCACGGCCTCCACCACCGTCGCCGGCCCCAGCGCCGCATCGCCCGCCGCGAACACGCCCTCGCGCGTCGTGGCCAGGTCCGGCCCCACGGTAATCGTGCCGTCGCGGTTGAAACTGATGTCGCCGCAAGAACCCAGGCACTCCACCGCGGCCGCCTGCCCGATGGCCGGAATCAGCAGGTCTATGTCCAGCACGAACTCGGACCCCTCTATCGGCATGGGCTTGCGGCGCCCGCTGGCGTCAAACTCGCCCAACTGCTGCGCCTGCAATTCCACGCCGGTAACGTGGTCCGTCCCGATGACCCGCACGGGGTTGGTCAAGAAGTGGAACTGGATGCCTTCCAGCGCTGCCGCGTGGACTTCTTCCTCCCATGCGGGCATCTCGCCGCGGGTGCGGCGGTAGATGAGGTGCACCTTGCTGGCGCCCAGCCGCAGGGCAGTGCGCGCCGCGTCTATCGCCACCGCGCCGCCGCCCACGACGGCCACCCGCTTCCCTTTCACGTCCGGCTTCTTGCCCAGCGCCACGTCCTTCAGGAAGTTCACGCCGTGGTACACGCCCGGCAAGTCCTCGTTCGGGATGCCCAGTTTGCGGCTCTTGTGCGTGCCGATGGCCAACACCACCGCGCTGTAGCCCATCCCGTTCAGCAGGTCGTCCATGGTGAAGTCGCGGCCCATCTCCTGGTTCAGGCGAATCTCCACCCCGGCCCGCTTGATGTTCTCAATCTCAATGTTCAGGATGTCGCGCGGCAGGCGGTACTCAGGAATGCCCACCGCCATCATACCGCCGGCCACGGGCAGTTTCTCAAACACCGTAACGGGATAGCCCAACTGGGCCAGGCGCAGCGCCGCCGTCAGGCCCGCCGGGCCCGCCCCGATGACGGCCACCTTCTTGTCCTTGGGGCCCTCCTTCTTCGGCGGCGTCCACGGGTGATCCTTCTCCTGGTCGGCCATGAACCGCTTCACCTGGCGCAGCGCCACTGGCTCGTCCACATCCCCGCGGCGGCACTTCTGCTCGCAGAAGGCCGGGCACACGCGCCCGCAGATGAGCGGGAACGGGTTGCGCTCGCGGTGGATGTCCAGCGCCTCCTGATAGCGCCCCTGCGCGGTCAGCGCCACGAACGCCGGCACGTCCACCCCCGACGGGCATGCGTTGATGCAGCGCGCCCGCACCAGCGCCTTGCAGGTTCCGGCCGGACATTCCTTGTCCAGGATGTGCGCACGGAACTCGTCCTCAAAGTAGCGCAGCGCCGCCATCACCGGGCCGGGCGTCAACTGGCCCAACGCGCACAGCGCGCCGGTCTCCATGCCCTTGGCGATCTCGCGGATGGTGTCCAAATCCTCCAGTGTGCCGTTGCCCTCGGTGATGCGGGTGAGGATTTCCAACATGCGCTTGCCGCCGACGCGACACGGCACGCACTTCCCGCACGATTCCGCCTGCGCGAAGGTGAGGAAGAACTTGGAGAACTCCACCATGCACGTATCTTCGTCCACGACGATCATGCCGCCCGAACCCATGACCGCGCCCACTTCCTTGAGCGAGTCAAAGTCCACCTTGACGTTCAGGTGCTGGGCCGGGATGCACCCGCCAAGCGGGCCACCGGTCTGGACGGCCTTGAACTTCTTGCCCTTGGGGATGCCGCCGCCGATGTCAAAGATAATCTCGCCCAGGGTGATGCCCATGGGCACCTCCACCAGGCCGGTGTTGTTCACCTTGCCAGTCAGCGCGAAGATGGCCGTGCCCGGGCTTCGCTTGGCGCCGATGTTGCTGAACCACTCGGCCCCGTTGACGATGATCTGCGGGATGTTGGCGTAACTCTTCACGTTGTTCAGGTTGGTGGGCTTGTTCCACAACCCGCAGACGGCGGGGAACGGCGGCCTGGGTCGCGGTTCGCCGCGCCTGCCCTCAATGGACGCCAGCAGCGCCGTCTCTTCGCCGCAGACGAAGGCGCCCGCGCCCTCCTTGATGTGGAGGTGGAAACTGAAATCCGTCCCCATGATGTTGTCGCCCAGCAGGCCGTACTCCTCGGCCTGGGCGATGGCCGTCTTCAGGCGCTTGATGGCCAGCGGATACTCGGCGCGGCAGTAGATGTACCCTTCCTTCGCGCCCACGGCATAGCCGCAGATGATCATGCCCTCAATGACGCTGTGGGGGTCGCCTTCCAAGATGGAGCGATCCATGAACGCGCCCGGGTCGCCCTCGTCGGCGTTGCACACCACGTACTTCACATCGCCGGGGGCCTTGGCGGTGAACTCCCACTTGACGCCGGTGAGGAAGCCCGCGCCGCCTCGCCCGCGCAGTCCAGACCGCTTGACCTCCTCAATGACCTCCTCGCGGGTCATGCTGGTGAGCGCCTTGGACAGCGCCTCGTAGCCGCCGCGCGCGATGTACTCCTCTATCTTCTCCGGGTCAATCATGCCGCAGTTACGCAGGGCAATGCGGATTTGCTTGCTGTAGAACGGAATCTCTTTGTAGAACGGCAGGGCCTTGTGGGTGTCCGGCTCCTGGTACGCGAGCCGCTGAACGACACGCCCCTTGACCAGCGTCTCCTCCACGATGGTGGGCACATCGCCGGCCTGCACCTGGCAGTAGAAGATGCCTTCGGGATAGACGATCATCACAGGCCCCATGGCGCAGAAGCCGCGGCAACCGGTGTGCACGAGGCGAACCTCGTCCTGCAGGCCGCGCCGCTTGATCTCCGCCTCCATGGCCGCGATGACCTCTGCCGACCCAGATGCTGTGCACCCGGTTCCGCCGCAAACCAGCACGTTGGCCCTATAGTATGGTTCGGCCATATCGGGTTCCTCCTTGTCTTCAGGTCTTCAGTCTACAGTGTACGCATGGGTGGTTCTGATTCGGTCTCAGAATCCGCTGTTCCTACTGGATGCCTGTGGACTCCAGGCGGCCGAGCGCCCATTCCTGGACGACGCGGCCCTTCACCAGGTGTTCCTCAATCAGGCGGGGCACCATGTCCGGGGTTACATTCGCATAGGTAACCCGTGGCTTGCCCGCCTGCTCAATGTCCACCAGGGGCTCCTTGGCGCACATGCCGATGCACCCCACCGTCTCCACATGCGCCTCAATGTCGCGGCGCTCTAGTTCCTTGAGGATGGCGTGCATCACGTCGCGGGCGCCGGCGGCAATCCCGCACGTGCCCATCCCGATGATGATGCGGGTGCCGGTTTCGGTGCGGATTCTGAGGTCTCGCTGCGCCTCCTCCCGAATCTTCTTGAGTTCCTCCAGGCTTTTGATCTTGGGCATTCTGCCACCTCCTCGCTTCACCAGGTATCGTTATCGGTATGTCGCGCGGAATCACCGTTTGGCGCGGAGACTTTCCTCCCCCTCGCGCAGCGTCTGCCACAGCCACTGTCGCACGGCCGGATGGGTGAGCGGAACCTCGCCGAGTTCGCGCCGCACGTCTGCCGAGTCCAGGGCGAATTCGGCCTCGCCGACCCGGTGCGTGTACGCCACATCCACGGGCCGCCCCGACAGAAGAATCGCCATGAGAGCAGACGGCATATCGCCCAGGGGCGCCCGGTCAATGTGGCTGTGGCGGAAGGTAGCCCGGACGCGCGTCCCTTTGCCCGGCGCGGACTCAATCGCCAGGTCCCCGTCGCACTGCCGGGCCGCGGCGGCAAACAGGGGAAGCCCCAACCCCACATGGCGCGTCTTCCGCGTCGTGAAGAAGGGGTCCAGAACGCGCCGCACCGTCTCCTCGTTCATTCCCCGCCCGTTATCGGCCACCTCAATGGTCAATCGGTCTGCTCCCAGGTCTTCGTCAATGCGCACCTCAATGCGGGTTGCGCCTGCTTCCACGGCATTCTCCATGACATCCAGCACGTGAAGGGAGAGTTCTCGCACGCCTACTTCAACTCACGGATGGTGCGGATCATCTGCTCGGGGGTCAGGCGGCCGTGCACCTTGTCGTTGATAACGGCCACCGGCGACAATCCGCAAGAACCCAGACAATACACCACTTCAAACGTGTACTTGTAGTCGGGCGTTGTCTCGCCCGCGCGGATGCCCAATTCGCGCTCCACGGCGTCAATAATCTTGGCTGCGCCGCGCACATGGCACGCCGTCCCGTCGCACTGGCGGATGATGTACTTTCCGCGCCGCGTCAGGTAGAACTGGGCGTAGAACGTTACTACTCCATAGACTTGGCTGAGGGGTGTGCGGGTGCGCTCCGCGATGTGTTTGAGCACCTCTGGCGGAAGATAGCCGAAAATCTCCTGAGCCCGTTGCAAGATTGGGATCAGGGCCCCACTTTTTCCGGCGTATTCGTCAATGACTTCGTCCAGCGGCGCTAGATCCAGGGTTTCAGGTTGGCTCATGCGACTTTCCTCCTTGTTGTGGGATTTCGGTTGTGTGCCAGTCCACCGTTACCTTTCGGCCTTCCGCACCTTGAAAAGCCATGCGGAGTTCACGAACGCTTGGCGCAGCCAGATTGAACAGCGTGCGGTTCTGCATCTCACCGAGACGATGGGCATCGCCGTTCACCACCAGCGGCCAACCGCGCAGTTCAGGCCACCGCGAGAAGCCCTCCTGCGGGCGGAACCGCGCCGTAACCTCCAGCGCGTCCGCGCCCAAGGCCGGCGGCACCATGCCCAGGTTCGCCAGCAGGCTGAATGCCGGCCGGTCCACGTGCGCCGGTATTGCCAGCCCGCCCATGGCATGAACCCGCGCCACCGCCTGCTCCGCCGTGATGTCCGCCGAGGTCGCCAGCAGCCGCTCCTCGGTGCGCACCCATTCGCCGTCGGCGTCCACCACGTACTGGGGGCCGAAGAACTCCTCGCGGTTGGCCAGGGGCGGCAACAGCCCCCAGACTTCCTCTTGCCACGCCAGGCACTGCTCCACCGTGTCAAACAGGCAGAGCATATGCACCTCCTCGCGGGTCTGGAGTTCCATGCCCGGGAGCACCGCCAATCCCGTCCCGTCGGCTGCGCGTATGACGGCTTCCGCGTTGGCGCAGGCGTTGTGGTCCGTTACCGCGATGAGGCCAAGCCCCAGGCGGAGCGCCCGCCGAACGATGAGGGGCGGGATCATCTCCACCTCCGCGCACGCCGAAAGCACCGTGTGAATGTGCAAGTCCGCAAGAATCGGGCGTAGCATCGCGTCCCGTCGCGGCTATCCCTGCTCCGGCTCGCCGCGCACGCCGAGGGCCGCCAACTCGCCGACGACGGTAAACGTGGTCTTCGGCGTCAGGAGCAGGCAGACGCCCTCGCTCTGCGCGCGGGCAACGGTCTCCTCGTCGGGGCGGTTACCCTCGGTGATGATGACGGCCGCCAGGTCCAGCAGGCTCGCCACGGCCACGACGTTGCTATGCGACTGCAACGTAACCCAGACGTAGCCCTTCTTCGCACGATTCATGGCGCAACTGAGCAAGTCCGAAGCATAGCCGGCGACAACCCGACGCTCCAGATTCTCAGCGCCCGTCGCGACTTCCAGATTCAGTTCCTGTGCGATTTGCCCCAGCGTAATCAAGGTTTCTCCTGTTCTCTCCCCTGTTCTCTCCCGCCTTCACTCTGCTGAACCGACCCACTGATGACGGGCTGCACTCGGACCACGATTTCTAGCCGCGTGCCCACCCCCACTTGCGACTCCAGTTTCATGGCGTCCGAGCACTTCTTGATGTTGGATAGCCCCATGCCGGCGCCAAACCCCAATTCGCGAATCCAGTTCGGCGCGGTGGAAAACCCGGGCTGCATCGCCTGCTCAATGTCGGGAATACCCGGCCCGTTGTCCGTCGCGACGATGCGGATAACCTCCGGCTGAATCTCCGCGATGAGTTCTCCCCCGCGGTCTGTGTGAATGATAAGATTCATCTCGGCTTCGTAGGCGGCGATGGCAACCCGCCTCTGCACTTGGGGCGGCGCGCCCAGCCGATCCAGCGCCCGCTTGATCTTGCTGGAGGCGCTCCCCCCGCCCGTGAAATCCCGCGCCTTGATGCGGTAGCGGAGGATCAGGCCCGTCTGGTCCGACACGATGTCCTCAAAGATATGCCGCGCCCGGTATCGGCTGATCTCCTCCGCATGATAGTCCAGGCCGATGGCTTCCAGCAGGCCGCGCGTGATGTCGCCTCCCGTGAGGGTGCCCACCAGGTTGCCGTCATCGTCCACAACCGGCAGGCGCCCCACCTTGTACTGGGCGAACTTCTTGACCGCCTCCACCACCGACTCGCTGGCCCGCACGGTGATGACGGGGGCGGACATCCGCTCTCGCACCGGCGCGTGGATATCGCCGCTCTCCAGCGCCTTGATAAGGTCCTCTATGGAGACGATGCCTACCAGCCGGCCTTGTTCAAGTACAGGTACCCCCGAGATGCGGTTTACTCGGAGAATCTCTTTCAGTTCGCTCATGGTCGTGTCGGGAGAAACGGTAATGACCGGCGTCGTCATCACGCGCTCTATCGGCAGTTCGTAGATCAGTTCCTGTATTCGCGTAATCTGAGGAACCTGCGACACAGCCGCTCCCGAGACGGTTCGCTAGGATCCCTTCCCCTGCACATCCAGGTCGCAACTGGCCATCCCAGCCTCAAACAACCTACCGCAGAGTTCAAACATGGAATAGGGTGCCGCGATGAGTGGGATGCCCTTTTCTTTCGCCAGGGCTATGGTTTCGGGGCCGGGGACCTTCCCACGGACAAAGACGATGGCAGCGATATCGGCCATTTCGGCCGTGCGGACGACTTGCGGATTGACGAGGCCGGTCAGGAGCAATGCGTTGGGTTTGGCGAAGGCGAGGACGTCGCTCATGAGGTCGGCGCCGGCGGCGCAGGCAATCTCCAAGTCCAGATTGACCCCTTCGGTCAGAACCTTGCCTTCCACCACTTGAATGATGTCGCGTAACTTCACACTCTTTACTCCAAGGCCAAGAAAAAGGGCAAGGCTCACGGCGAGGTGGACCTTGCCACGCGGTGGCACATTGCAGCGGTGTGAGCAACGACGAACCTATAGACGGAGTCCATTCTCCCGCATGCCCCTTTGCATTGCGAATTGGGAATTCTATCACGACCTTGCACATTGTATCACAAAACCCGTTGGGCGTCAAGTTGGACTTATGGAGTTCAAAACATCGGCAAATGCCCGAAACCTCTCATCTCGCCGTGGAAATACTTCTAGGCCGGGCGCCAAAAGAAACTCGGCTTGCCCTCGTCCGGCAAGCCGAGTTGTCTGAATGCCACAGCGGCGGGTTTCGGCGCCGCCCTCGGTGCGAGGCCGCCTACTTCCCTCCAATGAGCAGAATGCCCGCGGCCACCAGCAGCGTCCCCACCCACTGGCGGAACGCGATCGGCTCGTGGAACAGCAGCGCCGCGCCTACCACCTGCACCCCTATGACCGCCAACCCCACCGTAACCGGATACGCCACGTGGAGCGGCAGGAACTTCAGCAGCACGGTCAGCGTGATGACCGTGGCGAGGCCGGCCAGATTCCCCACCACCTGCCACGCGAGGAACCCGCGCCAGTTGCCGCTGGCCGCGGACTGCTTGAAACTGGCGTTGGCGATGATGTTGAACAGAAGGTTGCAGCCGATGAGGCCCGCCACCTGCACGTTGGCGCGCTCCTGAAGCGCCTCCATCTGCGAGCGAAAGAATCCACGGAGCATCTCCCACCTCCCCATGGGCGGCGCGGGCAGTCTCCCCCTGCGCTCGCCCCATGCCTGGTCAGTCCCCGTCCATGCGGGCGTCCCGTCGCGCCTATTCTACCCGTCCTCGGCCCCATCACCCAAAACAGACTCCCCCGCGCTTGATGACCGTCCCCACCATATTCGTGCCGAACCGATACGCCAGCATCCGGTACGTCGGCACGTCCAGGATCAGGATGTCCGCCTCCCTGCCCGCCTCCAGGCTTCCGACCCTGTCGCCCACCCCGATGGCGTGGGCCGCGTTGACCGTCGCGGCGACGATGGCCTCGGCGGGCGTCAGCCGCATGAAACGACACGCCAGGGCGATGATGAACTGCATGGACTCGCAGGGACATGTACCCGGGTTCAAGTCCGTGGCCAGGGCCAGCGCGCCGCCCTGGTCAAGGATGGCGCGCGCAGGTGTGTACTCATGGTGCCCCAGGCCGAAGGGCGTGCCCGGCAGCGACACCGCAATCACGTCCGACTGCGCCAGCATCCGAATCTCGCCCTCGGACGTGGCCACCAGATGGTCTGCCGAGACTGCGCCCAATTCCACCGCCAGCGCCGTGCCGCCCAGCGCCTTGAACTCGTCCACGTGGATTTTGAGGCCCAGACCCAACGCTTTCGCGCGCTCCAGGATGCGGCGGCTCTGATCCACCGAGAAGGCCCCATCCTCGCAAAACACATCGCAAAAGCGCGGGCGGGATTCGGCGGGCAGCGCCGCCACGGCAGGCAACATCTCGTTCACCACCAGGTCAACGAACCCCTCCGTGTTGCCCTTGTGCTCCGCGGGGACGGCATGCGCGCCGAGGAACGTGGGCACCAGTTCCACCGCCTGCTCGCGGTTCAGGCGCGCGATGGCGTGCAGCATCTTCACCTCGTCGGCGGTGGTCAGCCCGTAGCCCGTCTTCGCCTCGGCGGTCGTCGTGCCGTGCGCCAGCATGCGCTCAAGCCGCGGCATGGACTCGCGCACCAGGTCCTCCACCGAGGCGGCGCGGGTGGCGCGGACCGTGTTCATGATGCCCCCGCCCGCCGCCATGATCTCCATATACGACGCGCCCTTGAGCCGCATCTCAAACTCGTCGGCGCGGTGCCCCGCGAACACGCAATGGGTGTGCGGGTCCACGAAGCCGGGCATGACCACGCGCCCGCCCGCGTCCAGCGTCCGCTCGGCCCGCACCGTGCGCCGCAGTTCGTCCGTGGGGCCAACGGACACAATCCGCCCATCCCGCACGGCCACCGCGCCGCCCGGGATGATGCCCAGGTCGTTCATCTCCGGGCCGCGCCGGGGTTCCCCGCCGGGAGACAGGGTCAGCAATTCGCTTGCGTTGACGATAAGTAGGTCAGCGTCCATGAAATCTCCTTGTCGGCAATGAGGGTCAAGGTTTGAGCACCAGCCTGCTCACCGTGGCCTCCTCCACCTGCTCGGGGGTCCACAGCATGGGATGATAGGTTACATCGCGCCAGGGCAAAATCATGTCGGCGTAGTGCTTGTGGTACGTGTGCCCGGACTGGCCGGTGGTGTGCATGGATTGCGACCGGCTGAAATCGGCCAGGTCCACAATCTGGCGGTAGGACGGCAACACGCTGACCTCGTAAGGGCGCATGATGTTGAACGGCGTGTTGTTCACCACTTCGCCCGCGCCGTTCACGGGCACAGGCCCTCGGTTCAGCAGCGCCTCAATGGGCGCGATGCCCGACTTGCCCAGCGATTGATTGCGGAAAGTCGCCGTGTGCACGCTCCCCCACTTCCAGCGTGGCATGTCCGGCCCCAGGCGTTTGGTCAGGTCGTCCACCGCGTCCTTGAGCGCGCGGAGCAGAATATCGTCGCGGGTCTCCGTTTGCGCCGTGCGCTTGTCGTCAAACCACGGCCAGTTGGGGTCTTCCAGCCCCCTAATCATCGCGACGGTGGTCATGGACGACGAGGCGAAGTACTGTTTGAAGATGCTGGCCCCCATCTCGTCCAGGTACGTGTCGCGCACTAGGTGCAGGAGCGCCGCCCCGAAGATGGCCGCGCCCGCGCTGTCCTTATCAAAGCGATAGTCCCAACCCTTGAGGATGTCCAGCGCCTGGCGCAGGTCCGTCGCCTGCGGCTTCAGGTTCAGGAAGTACGGCAGCACCTCCTTCGCCCCCAGCGACAGGGTGTCGGCATGCATGGCCTGGATGTCCTCCGCCGACAGTTTCGCCTTGGCCTGAATCATCTCGGTGATACGCGCCGCACGGTAGCCGCTGCCCCACTCCAGCGACACCAGGTACGGGTACTTCTCGTCCACCACGGCGTGATTCGCCGTAACCACGAACCCCTGGCTTGGGTTGAACAGGTAGGGCATCTCCTCAAACGGCACGTAGCCCAGCCACTCGTATTCGCCGGTGTGGCCCGGCACGGGCATCAGCCCGTCGCCTTTGGCGCGAATGGGCCACTTGCCGGTGGACTGGTAACCGATGTTCCCCTGCACATCCGCGTACACGAAGTTCTGCGCCGCGATGTCCCAGTCGCGCAGGGCGTTGCGGAACTCGTCCCAATTGTGTGCCAAGTCCAGTTTCACCACCGCCTGGAACAGCGTGTTCGGCTCCAGGGCCGTCCAGCGCAGCGCCGTGCCCGTCGGCAGAGGCCCCATCACGTCGTCCACAATAGGCCCGTGGTGGGTGATGCGCACCGTCAACTTCACCGGCTCGCTCTGCCCGGCAACGCGAATCTCCTCCTCCACAACCTGCATGTCGCGCCATTGGCCCTGGAACTCGTACTGATTCGGGTTATTCGGATTGATTCTCTCCACGAACAGGTCTTGCACATCCGGGCCCAGGTTGGTAACGCCCCAGGCGATGTAGCGGTTGTGGCCGATGATGACGCCGGGCGCGCCTGGGAATGAGGCCCCCACCACGTCAAAGTCGCCGCCGTGCAGCCCGATCTCGTACCAGATGGACGGCATCTGGATGGACAGGTGCGGGTCGTTGGCCAGGATCGGCGCGCCGGTCGTGGTGCGGCTGCCCGCGATAACCCAGTTGTTGCTGCCCGCGCCCAGCACCTCGCGGCCCGCAAACCCGTTGACCTGCTCCAGCGTGGCCAGCAGCGACGTCCCCACATCCTGCCACGCCACGCCCGTGGGCACGATGACGGGGTGGTCGGGGCGATACGCGGGGAGCAACTGCTGCACGGCCTCCTCGCCGAACTTCTTGAGCAAGACCGCGCGCGCGATTTCCGTGTCCATGTTCCCGCCCAGGTCGTAGGCCATCACCTTGGCCCACGTGAGCGTATGGATAGGCGACCACGGCTCCGGTTCAAACTTGGCGCCGGTCAGCCCCAGCAGGGTGAACTCTATGCCCAGCCGCCCCTTGCGCTGCTGAATGTACGCCGTTACGCCGTCGGCATAGGCTTGGAGGATGTCGCGGGTCGTGGAATCCATGCGGCGCAGTTCCTCCTCGGCCACGCGGGCGAATCCCACGGTCCGCAGGAACTTGTCCGATTCCAGCGCGCTCTTGCCCAGGATTTCGGCCAGCCGCCCCATCCCGATGCGCCGCCAGAACTCCATCTGCCACATGCGGTCCTGGGCGTGGACGTACCCCTGGGCGAAGAAGAGATCGTGGTTATTCTGCGCGTAGATGTGGGGAATGCCCCACGCGTCCCGCAGGACGCGCACCTCGGCTTGGAGGCCGGGGACGGTGAGCGTGCCGCTCGTCTGCGGGAAGTTGCGGCGCACCAGGTAGACGCCACCCCCACCGATAACCAGCGCCAGGACAACGAGGAACACCAGGACACCCAGCAGGACTTTCTTCAGGGTTCTCATCGCAACGCCTCCCTTTGCCGAAAGTTCAAGCCGATGCCGACGCGATACAGACTTGGTGCCGAGTTATCCGAACACTTGTCCCGCAACCTCCGGGGCGTACCGGAGGACGATTTCCTTTGTGATGGCATTCGCCGCGCAGATGTCGCCGTAGACCTCCCCGCTGCGCTTCAGCGTGCGCTCCTGGGTCTCAAAGTTGGTGTGGTACAGGCCGAACCTCGCCGCGTACCCCTCGGCCCACTCAAAGTTGTCCAGCAGCGACCAGTGGAAGAACCCCCTCACGGGCGCGCCGTCGCGGATGGCGCGGTGCACCGCGGCGGTGTGGGTAATCATGAAGCGCGGGCGCTGGGCGTCGGTGTTGTCGGGGATGCCCGTCTCCGTAACGATGATGGGCTTGCCGTACTTGCTCAGGCGCATGAGCAGGCGGTACAACCCGTCCGGACAAATCTCGCCCCATCCGTCCATGCTGTACTCCGCGCCCGGCATGGGGAAGCGGCGGGCGAAGAACGTCCCCGGCTGGCGCAGGTCAAACGCCACCATGTCGCGGCCGTAGTAGTCAATCCCGATGTAGTCCACGCTGTTCACCGCCTCCGGCATCCTATCCCATCGGCCGATGGGCGGGCGGAAGACGCCGTCCATCGCCGCCGCCAGCGCCACGCCGTTCATCATCCAGTCCAGCACTCCCGCCACAAACCTATCCAGCGGCGAGCGCGGGTTCCAGGGGTCAAAGGGCCGCATGTAGTGCACGAAACTCACCATGGGCGGCTCGGCGATGCGCGCGTGCAGTTCCCGATAGGCCAGGGCATGGGCGCGCATGAGGTGGCGCAGCACCCGCATGGCCGTGCGGAAACTTTTCTTCCCCGGCGGCCACTGCCCCATAATGTAACTCATCAGCGCCAGGATCACCGGCTCGTTGATAGTGGCCCAGTAGTGCGCCAGCGCCCCCAGTTCGTCGGCCACCTTCGCCGCGTACCGGCGGAACAGGTCTATCGTCTGCGGGTTCTCCCAGCCGCCTTTGGCCGCCAGCCATCGCGGGAGCGTGAAGTGGTACAGCGTTACCAGCGGCTCCAGACCCCGCGCGCGCAGCGCCTCCAGCACCCTGCGGTAATGCGCAATCGCCTCCGGATTCCACTCTCCCTCGGACGGCTCAATGCGGCTCCATTCCAGCGACAGGCGGTGCGCGTTGTTGTTGAGCGCCTTGGCCAGGTCAAAGTCCTGCTCGTACCGGTTCCACTGGTCGCAAGCCAGGCCGGATTTGGAGCCATCGTGAATCTTTCCCGGAATCTGCTCCCAGTCCCACCAGTCGTTGTTGGTGTTGTTCCCCTCCACCTGGTGTGAGGCGGTGGATGTGCCCCAGAGGAAGCCTTCGGGGAATTCCAAGCGGGCATCTTTGGTCTCGCGTGTCATCGCTTCCCTCCTAGAAGTGCGTGAGCCTTATTGCGGGCGATGAGGTCCCGATTCCAATGTTGAGTGGACTGCGCCCTACGCAGCGGAAGTATACCACAAGAGGACGGCGCGTCAAGGAAAAAGGGCCGCCTCCGCGAACGGGCGCAGCCCTCTTCGTGCCCCCACGGGCGCCCTGGGAAGAAGGGTTTGGTTTGGTGCAAACAGGTCGCACGGGGGTTGCATACCCAGTATAACGCGCGCCGATGAATTCCCGATGACAAAACCGGCGTCCGCAGATGACAATTCGTAAAGCAAGCGGCGCGAACTGCGACACGGCGAAGCGCGTCGCGCGTTCGCCAGCCGAGCGCTTCGCCTCCGGCTAGCACGACAGCCAGGTGTCATTCTGAGCGGCGAAGCCGCGAAGAATCTCG
>JBBIHX010000037.1:0-22596 GCA_037446815.1 Caldilineae bacterium
AAGCGTTACAGCACCTGAACATCATCCACAAAGTTCCACCGGTGAGGTGACCCTGTCCGAAAGGCTGGGCCGAACGGGGGAAGTCCGGTGCTCCGCCAACGCGGAAAGTCCGGCGCTGTCCCGCAACTGTAGGTCTGGGCGATGGCTGCATCCCCAGACAAGCCAGGATACCCGCCTCACCGCGATTCCAAGTACCTTCGCGAGAAAGGGGGCTGGAAGATGAAGACGAGAATCTGCATTTGAGTCGTCCCCTTGTCCCAGCGGCAAGGGGATTTTTGTTTCTGTACGCTGGACTCGGATACCCGCTCAATCCAATCTGACTCAGGAGACTCTGACATGAACAAGCGAACTCGCATTCTGGCAGGCGCCCTGGCCGTCCTGCTGTTGATTGTTCTGATCGCGTACCTCGCGCCGCGGCTGGCGGGAACGCCGCAGCAAGCCGCGCCGACGGCCACGCCCGTGCCGCCGACCGCGACGCCCGTGCCGCCGACGCCCACGCCGGAGCCGATACAGGTTACGGACGACCTGGGCAAGCAGTTGGTGTTGGACAAGGCGCCGCAGCGCATCGTGTCCCTGGCGCCCAGTGTAACCGAGATTCTGTTCGCCATTGGCGCGGGTGACAAGGTGGTTGGCGTGCAGGACTTTAGCAACTACCCGCCCGAAGCCGCATCGCTGCCCAAGATCGGCGGGTTCCCGCTGAACTACGAACTCATCGCCTCGCTCCAGCCGGACCTGTGCATCGGCGCCGACATCACGAGCCCGGACGACATCGCCAAACTGGAGGGGCTGGGGCTGAAGGTCATGGTCATCAACCGCACGGACCTGGAGGGGATTTTCACCAACATTGAGTTGGTGGGCAAGGCGGTGGGGATGCAGCCATCGGCCAATGCGTTGGCGGCATCCCTGCGCGCGGAACTCCAGGCGCTGCAAGAGCGGCTGAAAGCGGCGACGACGAAGCCGCGCGTCTTCGTGGAACTGGATGAGACGCTGTACACCGTGGGGCCGGGGTCGTTCATCCATCCGCTGGTGGAACTGGCGGGCGGTACGAATATCGCCGCCGATGCCGACAACCCGTACCCGCAACTGAGCGCGGAGCAGATTATCGCCAAAGACCCGGAGGTCATCGTCCTGACCGACGCGGCCTACGGCGTTACGCCGGAGCAGGTGAAAGCGAGGGCCGGCTGGGAGCAGATCACCGCCGTGAAGACGGGGGCCGTCTATCCGATTGACGGGGACATCATCAGCCGCCCCGGGCCGCGCATCCTGGAAGGGCTGAAGGCGCTGGCGGCGCTGATTCACCCGGAATTGAAGTAGCGGCTCGGCCTGTTGCAGGAGGCGCATGATGCGCGTGAACTGGAGGCGTAGGGCTATCGTGCTGCCGGTGCTGGGCGGCGTGCTGCTGGGGGCTGTGGTCCTGGCCACGGCCATCGGCTCGGTTTCGCTGCCGCTGGGCGAGGTGGTGCGGGCTCTCGCCTCCAGGCTTGTGGGGACGACGGGTGGAGGCGCTACCGACACCATCATCTGGCAGATCCGCGTGCCGCGCGTCCTCACTGCCGCGGTTGTGGGCGGGGCCCTGGGCACCGCGGGTGCCGTGTTCCAGGGCCTGCTGCGCAACCCCATGGCCGACCCGTACATCATTGGCACGTCGGGCGGGGCGGCGCTGGGCGCGACCGTCGCGCTCATGGTGCCGATTCAGGTTAGCCTGTTCGGGTTCACGTTCGTGTCTCTTGCGGCGTTCGCGGGCGCGCTTGGGGCCGTCCTGCTGGTGTACAATGTGGCCCGTGTTGGCCCGCGCGTTCCGGTAACTACGCTTCTGCTTACCGGCTTCGCCCTGAGTTCCATCTTGGCCGCCATCATGTCGTTTCTGATGTTCATCTCCAACAACGCGCTGCGGCGCATTATCCTGTGGACCATGGGCGGGTTGTCGGGCGCGGGATGGTTGCAGTTGGCCGTCGTCATCCCTGCGATCCTCATCGCGCTGGGCCTCACGTACACCCTCGCGCCGGATTTGAACGCCTTTCTTCTGGGCGATGAGCAGGCGGCGTCGCTGGGGGTGCATGTGGAGCGGCGCAAGTTGACGCTGCTGGGGCTTGGCTCGTGGCTGACGGCGGCGGCTGTGTCGGTGAGCGGGCTGGTGGGATTCGTGGGGTTGGTGGTGCCCCATGTGGTGCGGCTGGTGCTGGGGCCGGACCATCGCCTGCTCCTGCCGGCGTCCACGCTGGTGGGGGGCGTGTTTCTGGTGCTGGCGGACTTGCTGGCGCGGTCGCTGATGCCGCCCGCCGAGTTGCCGGTGGGGATCATCACGGCGTTGGTGGGCGGGCCCTTCTTCATCTACCTGCTCCGCAAGGCGCGCAGGGAGTACAGTTTCTAGGAGCGTGCAGCATGATAGATACCCCGGTTGTCGCGGCGCAAGGTGTGGATTTCTCCTACTACAACGGGCTGGTGCTTCGGGACGTTACCCTGAGCCTGGCCCCGGGCGCTATGGTGAGCCTCATCGGGCCGAATGGCTCGGGGAAGACGACGCTGCTGAAGATTCTGTGCGGCCTGCTGAAGCCCAAGCGGGGTCAGGTGCTGCTGGGGGGACGGGACCTCGGCCGCCTGTCGCGGCGACAGGTCGCGCGCGAGGTGGCGCTGGTGCCGCAGGAACTGTCGGTGCCGTTTGATTTCACGGTGCGCGAGATGGTAACCCTGGGCCGCACGCCCTATGTGCGACACCTGCGCGGGATGACGGCCCAGGATCACGAGGTCGTGGAGCGCATGCTGGCGCTGACGAACACGGAGGCGCTGGCCCACCGGCCTTTCAACGAACTGTCCGGGGGCGAGCAGCAGCGCGTGATTATCGCCATGGCCCTGGCACAGGAGCCGCGGGTGCTCCTGCTGGACGAGCCTGTGGTGCACCTGGACGTGAATCATCAGATTGAGATTCTGGAACTCATTCGTCGCCTGAATCGGCAGGCCGGGCTGACCGTGCTTGCCACAATGCATGACTTGAACCTGGCCTCGCTGTACTTTGACCGCCTGATTCTCCTCAATGAGGGGCGCATCGTAGCCAGCGGCTCGCCGAGCGATGTGCTGCGCGAGGACACGATTCGCAGCGTGTTCCGCGCCGAAGTGCGCATCCAGCCGCATCCGGTGCGCCCGCGCCCGCAACTGGTGCTCCTGCCGCCGGGGGCGTAGGGCGGTTTATTCTTCCCTCACGAAATCGCCAGAAAAGCGCTTGACTTCACAACGAAAAACGTGTACAATACAGTTTGTAGATAACGAGTTCCGCATCGTGGTCGCGTCCAGGCTCAACATTCCACCGAACCCGACGGAGCGACCGCCGAAGTCCATGTTCGCGCTGGGGCGAGGCCGTGTGGAGTCTAGTGTCAGAGGCGCGGCCGGGGCCCGATGCGATTGACCTGTGGGCAAGAGATCCGTGGAGGGAACTGCACCGCCCTGCCGTGGGTCTTCGGCAAGGCTTCTTCGCCGACCGCAGGAAGGAACAGAGGGCATGCTCTGCATTCCGGAGAGGAGGTGAGACGGAGAGTTTTCCCCTAGCCATGTGGTTCCTCGCACGTTTTGCATGAACAGTGGATGTCAGCAAAAGGAGGAAACGGAGATGACCAGAGCCTTTAGGTTGAGCCTTGTCCTGCTGATGTTGGCCGCGCTTGCGCTGAGCGGATGCGCCCAGGCCACGCCCACCCCGACGGCGACTCAGCCGCCCAAACCCACGTCGCCGCCAGCCGTCCAGCCCACGACCCCACCTACCCCGAAGCCCACGCCGGTAACCAAGACGGTCGTCATCGGCTTCACGTCGTCCAAGACCGGCTCCCAGGAAGTTCCATCTACGGGCCAGACACGCGGCCTGGAACTTTGGTTGGAGCAGGTGAACGCGACAGGGGTTACCTTGCCGGATGGCACCATCGTGAAGTTTGAGTTCAAGACCTACGATGACGAGAGCAACAAGGAGCGCGTGCAGCAACTGTATACCAAACTCATCAACGACGACAAGACGAATTTTCTCATCAGCCCCTATTCCAGCGGGCTAACCGATGCCGCTGCGGTGATTGCCGAGCAGTACGGTCAGATCATGATCACCACCGGCGCGGCCTCGGATGCCACGTACCAGAAGGGGTACCAGTTGGTGTTCCAGTTGTACACGCCCGCCAGCCGCTACTTGACCGGCGCGGTGGATTTGTTGGCCAACCTTGACCCAACCGCGAAGAAGATCGCCATCGTGCACGAGAACGACAAGTTCTCCACCGATGTGGTGAACGCCGCGAAGGCCTATGCCGAGGGCAAGGGGTACGAGATCGTGCTGTTTGAAGGGTACGACAGCGGCACGGCCGACTTTGCCCCCTTCATCAACAAGATCGTCGGCGTGGCGCCCGATGCCATCATGGGCGGCGGGCACTTCGCCGATGGCAGCACCTTCGCCAAGCAGATGTATGAGAAGCAGGTCAAGGCGAAATTCATCGCGTTGCTGGTAGCGCCGCCTGAACTGAAGTTTGCCGACATCGGCGAGGCGGCCTTCGGCATCATTGGCCCAAGCCAGTGGGAACCGCAGGCGGCCTACTCGGAGGCCTCGGCCAAGGCAGCGGGGATTCCGTGGTACGGGCCGAGCGTGGCCGACTTCGTGAAGGCGTACAATGCCAAGTACGGCGAAGACCCAGCGTACCACGCCGCGGGCGGCTACGCAGCCGGCCTTATCCTGCAGAAGGCGATTGAGGACGCCGGCTCGCTGGACACCGACAAGGTGAAGGCCGCCCTTGATGCCATGGATGTGCTCACGTTCTACGGCCACGTCAAGTTTAACACCAGCGCTGAAGCCCATGGCCTCCAGGTGGCCCATGAGATGGTCTACATCCAGTGGCAGAAGGATGCGTCGGGCAAACTGGTCAAGCAGGTAGTCTGGCCGGCCGAGGGCAAATCGGCCGACGCCATCTACCCGTTGAGCCGCTAGCCCGCGCTCGGCGACTCGCATGTGGGATCGGGGGGCAGGGTTCCGGCTCTGCCCTCCGGCCCGATGGCAACGCGGCAACCAGGGGGATTGCATGACAGAACAACTTCTGGCTTCCCTTACGGATGGCTTGCTCCTGGGTTTCGTGTACGGCCTGGCGTCCATGGGCCTGTCGCTTATCTGGGGCGTGATGCGGGTCATCAACCTGGCACATGGCGCCACGATGGTGTTGGGGATGTTCGCCACGTATCTCCTGTTCAGCACTCTTGGCATTCACCCATACGTTGCCCTTCCGATTATCGTTGTGCTCAGCCTGCTCTTTGGCTTTCTCGTGTACACCACGGCTGTCCACCGCGTGATCAATGCCCCGTATCTCTCAACCCTGCTGGCGACGTTCGCGGTGAACATGATGATCATCGGGATTGGGACTGCTGTGTTTACCACGACACCCCGAAACGTGGACATCGCGGTAGGGCGTTTCCAGGTGGGGCCGGTTACGCTCCTCAGCACGCGCCTGGTCGCCACGCTCATCGCCGTGGTGGTAACGGCCGGGCTGTACCTTCTCCTGTACCGCACGCGGCCGGGCAAGGCGATTCGGGCCGTGGCGAACAACCGCGCGGCGGCTCGGCTGATGGGCATCTCGGCGTTCCGGACGCTGGCGCTGAGTTTCGGGCTGGGGACGATGCTCGCGGCGGCTGCGGGGGCCCTCATCGCCACCTTCTTCCCGTTTACCATCCTGTCGGGCGCGGGCTACCAGACGAAGGGATTCGTCATCTGCGTTCTGGGGGGGCTGGGCAATCCTACCGGCGCGCTCATCGGCGGGTTGATTTTGGGGGCGTTGGAAGGCATCATCCCCGTGTTTATGGCGGTGAACTGGGTGCCCGTGATTGAGTTCGTGCTGTTCGTACTTATCCTGCTGGTCAAGCCCAGCGGACTCTTGGGAGCGCGCTAGATGAGAGCCTGGCGATACCCTGCATTCTGGCTGACACTGGGGCTTGTGGCCGCCGTGGGTATAGTTGTGTTTGCTACTCGCTCCGCGACCCTGCGAGAGGAGATGTTCCTGCTTCTCATGTTCGTAACCCTCGCGTCCAGCCTCAACATTCTGCTCGGGTACACCGGGTACGTGAATTTCGGCCACATTGTGTTCTTCGGGCTGGGTGGATATGTGGGATTCTACCTGATGAGCCAACAGGGTTGGCCGCTGTGGTGGGCGACCCTGGCGGGAGGGTTGGCGTCGGGCCTGCTGGCGTGGGTGCTGGGCGCGGCGACGCTGCGCTTGCGGGGCGCTTACTTTGCGCTGGCGACCATCGGCGTGAATGAGGCCGTGCGCGCCTTCGTCAACAACTTCCGGCCCTTTGGCGGGCCCACGGGCATGTCGTTGAACTTCGCGGTCTATCGCCAGTACGGCGGCCCGGCCAACGCCCTGTGGTGGACCTTCGGCGCGATGTTCGGCCTCACGCTGCTGGTCATCGTCATCAGTTACCTGGTCAAGTTTTCCCGCTTCGGCCTCGGCCTCATGTCCGTCCGCGAGGACGAGGACGCGGCCATGGTGATGGGTGTCCGAACGCCGAGCATGAAGACGTGGGCCTTCGTCCTTTCGGCGCTGTTCCCGGGCATGGTAGGCGTGCTGTTCTTCTTCAAGAATGGCAACGTGGAGCCTGGGGATGCGTTTCGCCTCCAGATGTCCATTGAGATTATCGTCATGGTGATGCTGGGCGGGTCGGGGACGGTGCTGGGGCCTGCCATCGGGTCAGCCGCCTACGAACGCCTGCGCGGCTACTTGCTCACCAGCCCTATCTTCAAGAACCTTCACCTGGCCTTTGCCGGGTTCCTGCTGCTCATCATCGTCCTGTTTGTTCCGGCGGGGCTTGTCGGGTGGCTGCGAGGCCGCGTGCCCAGGCTGAGGAGGGTGCTGGAATGAGTGAGCAGACACACCCAGAGACACTGCTCCGAGTACAAGGGGTCTCCAAGCGATTTGGCGGACTTCAAGCATTGTCCAATGTCTCCTTTGACCTGCCCGCGGGGCAAATTCTCGGCATTATTGGGCCGAACGGCGCGGGGAAGACGACCCTGTTCAATTGTATCAACGGGGTCTATCCCCCGGAGGAAGGCCGGATCATCTTCCGCGGGACGAACATTACCGGCTGGCAGTCCTACGATGTGGCCCGGCTGGGCCTGGCGCGCACTCACCAGATTGTGCGTCCGCTGAATGAGTTGACCGTGCTGCAGAATGTGATGGCCGGGGCGTGCTTCGGCCATGAGCGCCGCAATCTCGCCCAGGCGGAGAAGATCGCGGACGGAGTGCTGGAAGCCGTCGGCCTCGCCAAGTGGCGCAATGCATTGGCTGCTAGTCTCAATGTGGCCCAGAAGAAGCGGCTGGAGTTGGCGCGCGCCCTGGCGGCCCGGCCCTATCTGCTTCTGCTGGACGAGGTGCTGGCCGGCCTCAATCCGACCGAGATCGCGGAGATGGTGCAAGTGGTGCGGAGCCTTCGCGATCAGGGCATCACCATCCTCATCATTGAGCATGTGATGCACGCGCTCATGAATGTTTCGGATCGCGTGATTGTGTTGGACTACGGCGTCCAGATCGCCGAAGGGACGCCGGAGGAGGTAGCCCACAACCCCAAGGTCATTGAGGCTTACCTGGGCGACCCGAAAGTTGCGGAGCGGCTTCTGCTGGGCGATTGAGCGCAGACACCGGGCGGGGAGACAATATGGCCATTCTGGAAGTACAAAACATTGCATCGGGGTACGGCGAAGTTCAAATCCTCTGGGGCGTTTCGCTGCGCCTGGAGCGCGGGAAACTCACGGCCCTCGTTGGCTCCAACGGCGTGGGCAAGACGACCCTGCTGCGCACGGTGGCCGGGCTGATACGCCCCTGGCGAGGGACTATTCGCAGCGACGACAGGGATATTACCCGAATGTCTCCGGACGCCAAGGCGGCGCAGGGCATCGTCCTGGTGCCCGAAGGCCGCCAACTGTTCACCAACATGAGCGTGCTAGAGAACCTTGAGATGGGAGCGTTTACAAAGCGGGCGAGGCCCCATTTTCGCAAGAATCTGGAGAAGGTGTATAGCCTGTTCCCGCGCCTCAAGGAGCGGAGCAATCAGAAAGCGGGCACCCTGTCCGGCGGCGAGCAGCAGATGCTGGCCGTGGCGCGCGGGTTGATGGCCCAGCCGGAGATCCTCATGTTTGACGAGTTGTCGCTGGGTCTGGCGCCTGTGCTGGTGCTGTCCCTGTTTGACATCCTTCGACAATTGCGGGCAGAGGGGCTTACCATGCTCCTGGTGGAGCAAAATGTGCAGTTGGCGCTGGCCGTGAGCGACTACGCCTATGTGTTGGCGGACGGGCGCATTACGCTGGAGGGGCCGTCGCGCGAGGTGGCGAAGAACGAGCACGTGCGCCGCGCCTACCTCGGCATCTGACGCGCCAGGAGTCGGTTCCAATATCTGTTGGCATTTACCGTCATTCTGAGCGGCGGAGAGCGAAGAATCTCGCCCTCACCCTAGCCCTCTCCCGAAGGGCGAGGGCGTATCGCCTTCGGCTCAGCATGACAGAGCGGGGAGGCGGCGTGCGGGGCAGGCCAACACAAGATGGAACCGAATCCGCGCCAGGCCCAAGTTTGCGGTTCGGCGGTTTTGTGCTATAATGCGCGCGTTCTCGGGGCGTAGCGCAGACCGGCTAGCGCGCAGCGTTCGGGACGCTGAGGTCGGTGGTTCAAGTCCACTCGCCCCGACCAGATGCCAACGCCCGAGGGTCGCGAGATCCTCGGGCGCTGTTTTTTCCGCAGGCGCCGTCCGCAGCGTCAGGTTGCATGCCTGCGATTTCTGGCCCGCAGGATGCCCAGAATCTCCGACGCGATTTCCTCAATCGGCTTGTTGGTTACCTCTATGACGGACCACCCGCGATGGCTTCGGAACAGCATTTCGGCGTAGGCCAGTTCGCGCCGCACGAAGTCAAAGTCGGCATATGAGCCGGTGGCTCCGCCCAGGTGCTTGTGGCGCGCTCGCCGCAGTTCGGTGAGGTTCACGGCATCGGTGGTGAGGCAGAACACTTTGGACGGCGGCAACTGCTCCAGGATGGGCGGCAGCGGTACGTCCAGCGTAACCGGCACGTTGCCCACAAGCCACCCCCTGAAGGCGAGGTAGATGCTGAGCGGCGTCTTGAACGTGCGCGACACGCCCACGAGCACAATCTCCGCGGCGTCCAGTTCATGGGCGCGCTGGCCATCGTCGTGGCGCAGGGCGAACTCCACCGCCTCAATGCGGCGGAAGTATTCGCGGTTGAGTTCGCGGAACAGGCCCGGCTTCTCGGCAGGCGAGTGTTCCAGGTGCTGGGCCATCTGCGCCAGCAGCGGGCCCATGAGGTCTATGGTGGGGACGTTGTGAAGGCGCCCGTGCTCGGCCATGGCATTGCGAAGGCTCTGGGATACAATGGTGTGGACGATAAAGGCGCCGAGTCGCGCAGCATACTGGACGGCTTCCTCAATCTGCTCCTCGGTGCGGACTTCGGAGCGGCGCTCAATGGAGACTTCGGTATCGCCGAACTGGGTCAGGGCGGCGCGCACCGCCTGCTCAGCCGTGCCGCCCGTCCCGTCGGATACGATGAGGATGTGGCGCATGGCATCCCCTTCAGCACAAGGTGCTTTCCCGCACGGCCATTGTAGCAGGAAGCGGGAGGCCGTCAATCGCTACAGTTTCCATCCCTCCACCTGCACGCTGGCGGCGTGGATGCCTAGCCCCTCATCCACGGCGTACGGCGTCTCGCCCACGATGCACACATCCTGGAATCCGGCGGCGCGGATGGCGTCCAGATAGTCGGCTTTCAGGCTGGCCCCCGCCACGCACGCGACGTATGCTTCCAGCGACTGCCGCACGATGTCGGGCAGGGGGCGCAGCAGCACCACGTCGGACACGATGAGCCTGCCGCCGGGGCGAAGGACGCGGTATGCCTCGCGGAAGACGGCGGGCTTGTCCGGCGACAGGTTGATGACGCAATTGGAGATGACAACATCCACCGATGCGTCGGCCAGGGGCAGATGCTCAATCTCGCCCAGACGGAACTCCACGTAGGTGTAGCCGCCCCTGCGGGCGTTCTCGCGGGCGCGGGCGATCATCTCCGGCGTCATGTCCACGCCGATGACACGGCCCTTCGGCCCCACCCGCTGGGCGGCGAGGAAGCAGTCAAACCCCGCGCCGCTGCCCAGGTCCAGCACGCTCTCCCCTTCGCGCAGCATGGCCAGCGCCACAGGGTTGCCGCAGCCCAGGCCCAGGTTCGCGCCTTCGGGCGCGGATTGCAGGTCGGCCGGGCTGTAGCCCATGGCGAGGCTGATGTCCTGCGGGGATGGGCTGCACCCGCACCCCGACCCGCAGCACGACGTGCCGCTGACCGCCAGTTGCCCGTAACTCTCCCGCACGATTCGCTTGATGTCGTCGTTCACCGCATTGCCTCCAAGCAAGAATGGAATTGCGCCACCGGGTCGCGCGGGCCGATTCTGCCCTACCGCACGATGCTCTGTATCACCGGCTGCAGCATCTCCCGCACCATGTCGGCCAGGTTTTCGGCGCGGATGAGCGACAGGCAGCAGACCTGGCCGTCTTTCTCCCATGTTACGAGGGCGAACTTGTCGCCCGGGCGAATGCCCGCCCGCTCGCGCACGTCCTTGGGGATCACCATCTGCCCGCGCTCGTCCACGCTCACCACGGCTTGCACCGCGCAGCAGCCGCCTCCTTCGCCCTCCGGCGTGCAGCAGGCGTCGTCTCTCGCTCCCGTCGCCATGGCTTTGCCTCCTGAAAATTCTGAATACTCTGCATTATCTGATTTCGCAGAGAGTGTACACCTTTCGGCGCCCATTGTCAAATTCGGGGGAGCGGCGCAGGCGACCGTCGCGCGGACGCGGTGGAATCCATCTCTACGCGCGGGTTGGCGCGGCTGGCCCTGCGGTTAGGGAGGTCAGACCTCGGTCTCGCGGGAATCGGCTTGGGGCGGGGAGCGCCGCACGACGGCACGGGTGGCGACCCGTCGGGCATAGGCGTAAGCGCCCAAGAGCGCGGCTGCGCTGTCCAGCGCCACATCCAGCGGGTTCCCCTTGCGGGTGGGGACGAAGGTCTGATGCCATTCGTCGCTCCCTGCATACACGGCGGCGAGGATTGCGGAGACCGCCACTTGCCCCTTCCGCATGCCCACCGCGCGGGCCAGGAGCGCGCCGAAGATGGCATACTCGGCCACGTGGGCGGCCTTGCGCAGGACGAGTTCCAGCCACGGCTCGTCAATGCGCGGGAGGTCTGGACGCGACGAGAAAAAGTAGATGACGCCGGCCCATGCCAGCACCGGCCCCCATAGGAGCACAATGGTCTTGAGACGCGCTATCATGTTGAATTCTCCGACTCGCTTGCAGATTGCCGCGCGGTGAGAGCGGCGGAGTAAGCCTGTTCCAGGCGGGCGGCCAGGACTGCCGGCGCGAAGTGGGCGGCGAAATGCGCCCGCGCCGCCTCGCGCATCATCTGTCGGCGGTTGCCGTCCCCGAGAAGGCTGATGACCGCCTCGGCGAAGGCGCGGGTGTCGCAGGGCCTGACGAGAACACCGGTCTCGCCGTCCACCACGTAGGACGCGCATTCGCCGACGGCGTGGGCCACCACCGGAACGCCGAGGGCCGTCAGATCGGCCAGGCGCGCCGGACATTTATACCGATTTCGGGGCGTGTCGGCAAATGGCAGGATGGCGACGCACGCCGCGCTCAATTCGGCAGCGAGGGTGTCTCCCGCCAGGTAGCCGCGCAGGGCAACCGTGTCGTCCAACGCCCGCGCACGTATCGCTTCGGCGAAGGCGCGCTCTTCGCCGCGCATCCCGACACCAACCACGTGCAGAGTAGGGGCAGGTTTTGTGGGGGCAGGTCCTGCAGGGGCAGGTCTTGTAGGGGCAGGTCTCAGACCTGCCCCTACCGTGTTTCCAACAATGGCGGCCCAGATGTCGGTGGCGGCCTCGGGGGCGATGTCCAGAAACCGCGTGTACCAGACGACGCGGCCGGGAATCTCCGCCGCATCCGCTGGCCGAAAGTCGGAGGTGTTCGGCAGGTATACGGGGGGAGCGCCCCGCAGGCCCGCCACGTGCTGCTCCAGGGCGCGGCTGGCCACGGTAACGCCATCGGCGCGGGACAGCACGAACCGCTCCTGGCGGGCGATGGCCACACGCTGCCACGCTGGGCGCGCAACGGCCCATGCGGCCTCCAGGTCGTCGGCGTCGGCCCAGATGAGGGGACGGCGCGCCTTCCGCAGGCGAAGCATTGCCTCGGCGATGGCCCCGCTGAAGCCGATGGGCTTGAACACGTGCACCACGTCGGGCGCGCCGCGTTGGGCCTCCCGCAGCAGGCGGGCCAACAGCAGCGGCCATGCGAACCGCCCTAGTGGCGCAGGGAAGGCCACGCAGACCACGCTTGCATCCTCATCGCGCCATGCAAGGCCGGCGTCCTGCGGCCTGTCCCACGAGGGCACAAGGACGCGCACGGCATGCCCACGCGCCGCCAGCGCCCGCCCCAGCGGCAGGGCGCGCCAGCGGGTGGTGCCTTTGGGGGCCAGGCCGAAGGGCGCGACGAACGTGATGTTCATGGGGCGATTATAGCGGACACGCCGCGCTTTTACGAAATGGGGAAGGCGCACGGCGCTGCCTCCCTGTTGCGAGTGGGGCGGAGGGGTCTCCGGGGTTGTATCCACGGACAACGTGGATTGTACGGACCAGACTTGAGATTCTTCGGCGCTTCGCGCCTCGGAATGACAGTTGCAAAGCCGCGAATAACGCGAATGGGCGCGAATGGGAACGTGCGACGCACCTCCGAGGTGCGTCGCACGTTGACCTCACGTTTCATGATGAGCCGAAGGCGAAGCATCTCGGTCAGGGAGATTCTTCCGCGCTTCGCGCCTGAGGGCCGTAGCCGCGAATAACGCGAATCCACGCGAATAGGGCACGTGCGGGGCACCTCCGAGGCGCGGCGCGCGTTGCGCTCCCAAACAGTGGGCGCCAACGGACTTGGGAGCCGTGTCCTCCACGGGCATCTCTTGCCGACAGCGCGCGCGAGTGGTATACTTTTCACGACATTCCCATTGGAGGCACTGCACGCATGGCTTTGACATCGGCCCGTATCGCCCTCATCGGCATCGGCAACGTGGGGCGTCGGGTGCTGAGCATCCTGGACGAGAGGCGGGCACTCTATCGTGAGCGTTTCGGGTTGGAGTTCATCTTGACCGGCGTGGCCGACAGCCGCGGCGCCGCCTGGAGCGCCGACAGGCTGGACATCCGCAGGGTGATGGCGCTGAAAGAGGCGGGCGGCACTGCTGCGGACTATATCGGCGTGGGGCAGAAGGGCGCGTCGGGCCTGGACATGCTGCACAACGTCCACGCCGATGTCCTCATAGAGGCGTCGCCCGTGAACCTTGCCGATGGCGAGCCGGCGATGGGCCACGTGCGCCTGGCGCTGGAGCGGGGGATGCACGTGGTAACGGCGAACAAGGGCCCGCTGGCTTTGGCGTATCCCGAGGTGATGGCATTGGCGCGGGAGCGGGGCCGCCGCGTGCTGTTCAGCGCGACGGTAGGCGGGGGCCTGCCGGCAGTGAACATCGGCGTGCGGGACCTGTGTCATGCACGAGTGGATCGGATAGAGGGCGTCCTCAACCTCACCAGCCACTCCATTCTTGCCCGCATGGCGCAGGGGTACACGTACGCCGAGGCGCTGGAGATCGCCCAGCGGGATGGCCACGCCGAGGCCGACCCATCGCTGGATGTGGACGGGTGGGACGCGGCCAACAAACTGGTGATTCTCGTCAATGCGGTGCTGGGCTATCCTGCGCGCCTCTCCGAGGTGCGCATTGCGGGCATTCGGGGAATCACGGTGAAGATGCTGCGGCACGCGCTTCAGCGGGGGAACGTGATCCTGCCCCTGGCTGTGGCCGAGCGGCACGGCGATGGGTATGCGTTGAGCGTGCAACCCACGGAGGTCGGCGCGGAGCATCCGCTAGCCCGCCTGACGCCTGTGCAAATGGGCGTCGTGTACCACACAGATACCAATGGCGTCGTAACGGCGATTGTGGACGAAGTGGATCCCATCCCCACGGCAGGCGCGGTCGTCCGCGACCTCATCACCTTGTATCGCGAGGGCCTATGGAGCGGCATTTGAGCGTGCTTCGGATTCTGTACGACGCGCTGGAGGCAGCAGGGGTCAACTGGGCCGTAACGGGGAGCCTGGGGCTGGCGCTACAAGGGGTGCCGCTGACGCCCCATGACATTGACATCCAGACCGACGCGGCAGGCGCATACCGCATGGCGGCGCTGTTCGCCGACCGGGTTGTGCAACCGGTGGCGCTGTCGGCCAAGGGCACCGTGCGCTCGCATTTCGGGGCGCTGCAGGTGGGTGGGATGAAGGTGGAGATCATGGGCGACGTGCAGCACCAACGGGAGGACGGGTCCTGGGAGCCCCCGCCGGACCTGTCGCGCATCAAGCGGTACGTGGATGTTGCGGGGATGCGCGTGCCGGTGCTGTCCCTGGAGCATGAGCGCGATGCCTACGCCAAGATGGGGCGGACGGCGCGCGTTTCGCAGATAACCCTTGCGATGGAGACCGGAAAGCCTGGGCGCTAACGGAGACGCACCGCTATCATGAACGCCGGGCGCGAGCCGAGACTCCGAGTTCTGTGAAAAAGAGGAGGTGGGCGATGACGGAGGTTCGCGTAGTGCGCTGTCCCCAGTGTGGGGCCAAGTTGCCACCGGGGCGGGAGGTGGTATGCGAGTATTGCGGGACGCGGTGCGTTCTGGGCGAGCCGGCGGCGACGCCCAAGCCGCCCGAAGAGCAGCGCCCCTCGGGAACCCGGGAGCAAGCACAGGGCGCGCCCGGGCTGCGCCTGAAAACGGTGCAGTGCGTGGATCAGCAGGGCATCGGCATTGAGGCGTTCCGCATGCTCATCCCGACGGACTGGGTGTTTGAGGGCGGCGTTCACTGGCTTCTCAACAACCCGGGAATGCCCGCGGTGATTGCCTTTCGCGCTCGGAATGCCGCCAACACGGAGGCGTTTGAGGTCTTCCCGAACATTTCGTTCTACTGGACGAACAACCCCATGGTGCACATGACCGTGCCGGTGGGCGGGCTCTACTTTGGGAGCGAGGTTCGCCCGCCCATGGGGGCCCAGCAGATGCTGCGGGAAATCGTCCTGCCGCGCTATCGGGGGAATGCGCCGGGGCTTCAGGTCGTGCGGGAGGAGCCTTTGCCCGACCTGGCGCGGCAGGTGGGGGCGGCCGCGCAATCGGCTCCGGGCGCGGTAACGTCCGCGGACGGCGCGCGGGTGCGGGTGCGCTACTCCGCCGGAGGGCAGGCGACCGAGGAGGAAATCTACGGCGTCGTGGAGGTTACGCACGTGTCCATGCCGGCTCTGTTCGGCACGGTGGAACACATCTACTGGATGGCCGACTACCTGTTCTCGTTCCGCGCGCCGGAGGGGGCATTGGACCGCATGGCCGAGATGTTCTGGACGATGACGCGTTCGTTCCGCCTGAACCCCCAGTGGTACGGGCGCTACATGCAGGTGAGCCAATACCTGATTCAGAATCAGATTCAGCAGATCCAGCATACCGGCCAGTTGAGCCGCATTATCAGCCAGACCAGCAGCCAAATCAGCGACATGATGATGGAGTCGTGGCAACAGCGCCAGGCGACCATGGATCGCATCTCGGAGAACTTCAGCCAGGCGATTCGGGGCGTGGACGAGTACTACAATCCGTTTGACGAGCGAGGCGTGGAGTTGCCAGGTGGACATAACTACGCATGGTGCAACGCGCTGGGCGAGTATATTCTGAGCGATGATCCGAACTTCAACCCGAACATCGGCTCCAATGTGAACTGGCAGCAGATGGAGCGGCGCGAGCCGTAGCCTGTAGTGGACATACTCCGCCCGTTTCCGAATCCGAACGGTGCGATTGTGTGGGGAGGTGAGACTATGACTATCAAGCGGAAGAGCGCGCTGATAATCGTGGACATGCAGAACGATTTTCTGCCCGGGGGCGCATTGGCCATCCCCCAGGGGGACGCCATCTTGCCCAAGGTCAACGCTTACATCGCGCTGTTTGAGAAGCGAGGGCTTCCCATCATCGCCACGCGCGACTGGCATCCGCCGGAGACCACGCACTTTCAGGTGAAGGGCGGCGTGTGGCCGATTCACTGCGTGCAGGGGACGCCGGGCGCCGCGTTTCACCCGGACCTGACGCTGCCGCAGGGGGCGGTTATTGTCTCCAAGGGCATGGGCGCAGACGAGGATGCGTATTCCGCGTTCCAGGCGCGGGATGCCGAGGGCCGGGCGCTGCCCGATGTGTTGCGCGCCATGGGCGTGCGGCACATATACATCGGCGGGCTGGCGCTGGACTACTGCGTGAAGTTCACCGGCCTGGATGCGGCCCGTGAGGGGTTCGGTTGCACGGTACTGCTGGATGCCACGCGCGCGGTGAATCTCCAGGTGCACGACGCGGAACTGGCGCTGGAGGAACTGGTGCGGGCAGGCGCGGAAATCGCGGTCTTTGAACGTTTGACCGAATGAGAGGAGTCGCGATGGAGGGCAAACGCAGGTTTCACATCGCCACCGAAGCCGAGCTGCGTGAGGGTCGGGTAACCGACGTGTATTTTGAGCGCGCCCGCGCGGCGATCCAGGCTCGGAACGCGGACAAAGTGGTCGTGGCCGAGGTGCGCGCCAAGAGCCTGCCCAACAAGTGGGAGTGGGCGGTGCTGGCGGGCGTGGAAGAGGTGGCCCGCCTGTTGGAAGGCGTGGACGTTCGCGTGTGGGCGCTGCCCGAGGGGTCGCTTTTCCACGCGGGTGAGCCGGTCTTGCTAATAGAGGGGCCTTACACAATCTTCGGACACCTGGAGACCGAGATTCTGGGGATGCTGTGCCAGGCGTCGGGTGTGGCGACGAAGGCGGCGCGGTGTCGCGTGGCCGCGGGGAGCCGCACGGTGTTGAGTTTCGGCGCGCGGCGGATGCATCCGGCGGTGGCGCCCATGATTGAGCGCGCGTGCTACATCGGGGGGTGCGATGGCGTGTCCACAGTCTTGGCGGCGGAGGTCATCGGCGTGCCGCCCAGCGGGACCATGCCCCACGCCCTTGTGCTGCTGCTGGGCGACACGGTAGAAGCGGCCTGGGCCTTTGACCAAGTGGCCGCTCCGGACGTGCGACGCATCGTGCTGATAGATACGTTTCTGGACGAGAAGTTTGAGGCGATTCGGGTGGCCGAGGCGCTCCGCGAACGCCTATATGGCATCCGGTTTGACACGCCCGCGTCGCGGCGGGGGGATTTGCGCCAACTCATGGAGGAGGTCCGCTGGGAACTGGACTTGCGCGGGTTCCAGCATGTGAAACTGTTCGCCAGCGGCGGCCTGGACGAGTACAGCATCCTGGACCTGAACCCCGTGTGCGACGGGTACGGCGTGGGCACCTCACTGGCGAACGCGCCCACCATCAACCTGGCGCTGGACATCGTTGAGGTCGGCGGCCAGTTGCTGGCCAAGCGCGGCAAGGAATCGGGCGGGAAGTTCGTGGCCGCGTGCCCCGCTTGCGGTTCCAGGCGTATCGTGTACTGGAAGCACGATCCAGGCATGTGCGGGTGTGGCCAGGCGCGCCGATTCCTCAACGAGTTGCTGGTGGATGGCGGGCGGCTGGCGCTGGAGTTGCCTTCGGCGACGGAGATTCGGCAGAGGGTGCTGGCGCAGTTGGGGGGAGTGAGCCTGTAGGGCGCAGCGCACACGGGACATCGGGGGCAGCGGCGGTTGGGCTTGCCCCCTTGGTGGCCGACAGTCGGGGAAGACGCGATTGGCGGGCGAGCGGACTGAACCCCGGCCCGGCTGTGCGAGATGAGCGTGGATTCCCCATATCCGCGTGGCCCCCCGTATCTTCATGCCCGCGGGGGCGTTTCAGTAGGTGGCCTCGCGCACTTGGGCGGAGGCCAGACTTTGCCTGGAGACGGGGTCTCATGCGATTGTTCCGAAATCTGGTTTTGGCTACGTTGATTCTCGCGGTGGGCGCGGTGAGCGTGGCCGCGCTGCCGCCGCTGCCCAGCAGTTTCTGGGGCGTGATTACGATGAACGGGGCGCGCATCCCACAATCCGCCGAACTCACGGCCCATGTGGAGGGCGTGCTGTGCGGCAGGGCCACCATCTTCCTGTACATGGGCACCACCTATTACTCTATTTCCGTTGCAGGCGACGATCTCGAGACCCCCGAAAGGGAGGGTGGACGGGAGGACGATCTGATTGAGTTTCGCCTGAATGGGGTTCCCCTTGCCACTACCGCGCGCTGGCATGGAGGCACCAACGTGCGGCTGGACATGGTGGAGTCGTCGGCCCATCGGCAGGGTGCGTCGCCGAGGGTAGTTCTACCCCTGGTCGCGGTGCAGTTCTGGCCGCGGGTGGGCGGCGCGCAGTAGCCTTTCCTGAGGCGTAACACAGGCGGGAGTCGGGCATGCGGCTCCCGCTTTTTGCATGCCCCGCGATGCGTTGGGCGCATGGTACCAAAAGGCCATTGACCCTTCCCCCTGAGGCACGTATAGTGCGTAGTAGGACGCGCGTGCGTTGCATATCGTCATGGGCACGGGAGGGTGCTATGGAAGTGATGGTTCTGAGGCGGCCCCGCTGGCTTGTGTGGGCGTTTGGCACGCTGTTTCTCCTGGCGTTGATGGCTTTGGGGGCCACGGATGCGCACGCTCAGGGACAACCTCAACTCCAATATGTCAGCCACGAGATCATCTACGACAGCATCAATCATGATGGCGTCGCCAATCCCGGCGAGTTTGTGTATCTGCAGGTGCGGATTCGCAACACCGGCGCGGTAACGGCCTACAACGTCAGCGGTAGCCTTCGGACGGGCAACTGGGAAGCCACATGCTACGGCACCGGCGGCTACGGCGATGTGGGGATTGGCGAGGAGAAGGCGCAACAGTCCGGCGACCTGTATTTCTACCTCAGCCCACTCACGCCTGATGGCCGCGTGATTGAGTTTACGCTGGACTTGTTTGACCAGTTCGGCACCTACTACTCGCTGGGGCCTTTCCAGATTACCGTGGTGGACAACACGGGCCCGTACCTGCACGACAAGTCGGTAACGCCCAAGATCGCCAGTATATCCAGTTCTGTTACGCTGACCGCTACGCTGCAGGATGGCTCGGGTATCAACATGGTTACGGCTACCGTGCGCAGTTCGGACAACTCCATTGTTACGCAGTTCCCCATGTATGACGACGGGGCGCACGGCGACGGGGCCGCGGGGGATGGCGAGTATGGCGCGGTGTGGACGACGCCATCGGTGGCGCACGACTTCATCGCCGGGTTCTCGGCGGTGGACGGCCTGGGGAACGTGGCCGAGTATCCCGATGAGTTGGGGTTCACGACGCGCAGTTTCAGCCGCCATGCCAACATCCTTCTGGTCATTGACGACCTGAATGAGCCGGGCCTGGACACATATTACACGAACGCGCTGGCTGCCAACAATTTCACCTACGATCTCTGGTACACCTTCTATCGAGGCTCGGTGCCCGATAGCGTGATTCTGAATTATGTGCCTTGCATCGTCATCTGGGCGGTGCCCGAGCGGGGGATGCTCAACGACCCGGAGACCCCGTCGGCGCGCAGCACGCTCATGAACTACCTGGATCAGGGGGGCAAACTGTTCGTTACCGGACAGGATGTCGGCTACTATATCCACGATCATCCCTTTTATACAAGCTATCTCCACGCCGACTGGGTGCAGGACAACGTGGACATGTTCGCCATTCGGGGCATCTCGGGGGATGAGATTGGCGATGGGCTGGAGTTCACCATTGACGGGAGCGGCTCGGGCGCGGGCAACCAGCAGTGGCCCAGCGAGATCAACCCCATTTCGCCCGCGCAGCGCGTGTTTGAGTATTACACGCCCGCAGGCGCGGCGGCCCGACCGAAAACCGAAGCCACACGCGGCGCTCGCGGTTTTGGCGCAGGCGGACGGTCGCCGAAGCCGTCCGACGTGGAGCCGCAGGAGATTTTGCAGAGCGGGACGGCGGGCATCCGCGTGGACACGGGCACGTACAAGGTCGTGTACTTCGCCTTCGGGTTTGAGGGGATTGACGACGAGGCCGACCGGAATGCCGTGATGTGCGCCGTCGTGGGCTGGCTCCATGGGCACTCCAACTTTGAGAAGAGCCTGGCCGTCGGGTGGAACCTGGTGTCGCTGCCGGTCATCCCGGAGAACACGGCGATCACGGAGGTGTTGTCGTCCATCGCGGGGAAGTACGCTCTGGTGGAGGCCTACGATGCGGAGCACGACACCTGGCGCATCTACGACCCGGCCATGCCACCCGCGGCCAATACGCTTCTCACGCTGGACGAGGCCACCGCGTTCTGGATCAAGATGTGCGAACCGGCCACGCTTCAGGTGCCGGGCCTGCTGCCCATCTACACCGAACAGCGCCTGTTCGCGGGGTGGAATCTTGTCTCCTATCCGGCCTCGGAGCCGCGCACGGTGGCGGATGCCTTTTCGTCCATCGCCGGCAAGTACACGCAGGTCTTGCGCTACGAGCCGGGCGAGTCCACGGCCTGGAAACGTTACAATGTGGGCATCCCGCCCTGGGCGAACTCGCTGACCCAGATCACATCCGGCTGGGGCTACTGGGTCTACGTTACGCAAGACTGCACGCTGGCTATCGTGAACTAATCTCCGCGGGGAACGGCCGCAGAATGCGCAGGCCAGGCGAGGAGACCTCCGCCTGGCCTGTTTGTGTCATTTGGGGCGCGGCTGTGGAGAATCAGCGAGACGGCCCGTTCGGCCTGCGTTTGTGCAGGCCCAGGACGCGGCTGACCGGTACGGCGAAGAGCAGGCCGGTGTGCGGCTCGTTGAGGTCGCCCACGACCTTCTCCGTGGCCTTGATGACGCGCTCCAAAGAGGCGTCGTCCTCCACGACGGTGAACAATGTTCGGTGCTGGAACTCGCGGGTGGCGAAGAGGTCGCGGAGGGAGGGTATAAGGGGAAGGTCGTCGCTGACAATGCCGCGCAGCCGCCCCAGGCCGCTACTCTCCAGGATGGTAACGCCTCCGACGCCTGCCTGCTCCCATGCGTCCAGCACGGCTGGGCATTGCTCCAGGTTGTCCAACACGAGTATGACTACATATGCCATACGGCTGCCTCCTGCGCGATTGTTCAGGGTTGCCGGGCTTCAGAGGCCGGCTCGGGCCGTTCTGCCGCTTTCGGTTGCCTGGGATACAGAGCCCGCAATGCGATGGGCGTAACCAGAGTGGTTACCAGAACTATCAATACAACGCTGGCGAAGATGGCGTCGGTGATGAGCCCGCCGGTAAGGCCCACCGAAGCCACGATGAGGCCCACCTCGCCGCGGGATGTCATCCCCACGCCCAGGCGCAGCGCCTCGCCTGGCGTGCAGCCGGCGACGATGGCGCCTGTCCCGCACCCGATGACTTTGGAGAACACGGCCACGGCCAGGATGGCAAGGGCAAGCGGGATGCCGGCTGCCCCGAGCGTGCGGATGTTCGCCTCCAGCCCGATGCTGACGAAGAAGATGGGCACCAGCCACGAGTAGGCGATGGCGTGCGCCTTTGACTCAATGGTCTTGTGGGCGGGTGTGCGGGCGAACAGAACGCCGGCCAGGAATGCGCCGGTGATGGCCGCGACGCCTCCCAATACCTCCGCGGCCCAGGCATACGCGAAAGTAACGACCACCACGAGGCTTATCAGACCCTCGCTGATGGGCAGGCGGCTCACCACGGCGGTAAGCCGCGGGATGAACCGGTAGCCCAGCAACAAGCCTAGGCCCAGGAACAGGATCATCTTGGCAAGCACCCACAGGATGCCCAGCACGCCACCATTGCCCCCGGTCAAGGCGATGAATACGGACAGCAGAAGGATGACGAGCACGTCATCCACCACGGCTGCGCCGAGGAGCGCCATCCCCACACGGCTCCGAAGCACGCCCAGCTCCATGAGCGTCTGAGCCGAGATGCTCACGCTTGTGGCCGCCAGCACCAGACCGATGAACGCGCTATGCGCCAGGTCAAAGCCGAAGGGCAGCGCCACGAGGGCCCCCAGGACGACCGGCGTGATGACGCCGCTCACGCCGGAGAGCACGGCAATGCGCCCGCTCTGGGCCATAGTGCCCAAATCCACCTCCAGGCCGGCCACGAACATCAGGAAGATGACGCCGATGTGAGCCAGCACGGAGATTACAGGTTCCAGTTCCCCGCCGAAGACGGGCCAGTGGAGCATGTTCAGCAGCGAAGGCCCCAGCAACAGGCCGACCATCAACTCGCCCAACACGGCGGGCTGGCCAAGCCGCACGCTGAGGTAGCCCGATGCCTTCGCGGCCAGAATCATGATGGCAAGCGCCAGCAATGTCTGCAACAAGATGTCCATAAAAGCGACTCCCGTAGCGGTGATGCATGCATTGAAAGGCAGCAAGGCGGATTATACCGGCGCTTTGCGGTCAAGGCAAAACGGCGCGGACGTGGAGTCGGTTTCATCTTGTGTTGGTGAGACGCATGGGCACTCTCCTCGTGTGTCGTTGCGAGCGAAGCGAAGCAACCTCACGCTCCAGAGATTGCTTCGGGCGCTCCGCGCCCTCGCAATGACAAATAGCAACAGACTTTGGAACCG
>JBBIHX010000038.1:0-2573 GCA_037446815.1 Caldilineae bacterium
TCGCTTCGCTCGCAACGACACACAAGGAGAGTGTCCATGCGTTTCACCAACACAAGATGAAACCGACTCCCCCCGCCGCGATTGACAGAACCGTGCCCCCGCCGTATAATACATGCGCTGCGGGCGAATAGCTCAGTTGGGATGAGCGCCTCGCTTACACCGAGGAGGTCACAGGTTCGAGCCCTGTTTCGCCCACCTGTACACGAGGCCGCCGCCCTGACGAGGCGGCCTTTGTTTTCCTGGGGTTCACCGCGGAGATTCACCGCGGGGACACGATTCGGTTCCAAAGTCTGTTGGTGGCCGTCATTGCGAGGGCGCGGAGCGCCCGAAGCAATCCCTGGGGCGTGAGGTTGCTTCGCTTCGCTCGCAACGACACACGAGGAGAGTGCCCATGCGTTCCACCAACACAAGATGAAACCGAATCGGAGACACAGTGCACGCAGAGAAAAAATCAAAACTCCTCTGCGCCCGCTGTGCCTCTGCGGTGGAGTAGGATCGGATTTGCAGGCGAGGATCCTGTGGCAGAACGCATCCTTGTGGTAGAAGACGACGCGAAGATCGCCGACCTCCTGCGGCGCGGCCTGGTCTTTGAGGGCTACGCCGTGGACGTGGCGGCCGACGGCGAGACCGCCCTGGCGCTGGCGCGCGACCGCGAGCCGGACATCGTCATCCTGGACCTGATGCTTCCGGGCATCAGCGGGCTGGAAGTCTGTCGCCGCTTGCGCGCCGCCAGCGACGTGCCCATCCTCATCCTCACCGCCAAGGGCGCCGTCGCCGACCGCGTCCAGGGCCTGGACAGCGGCGCGGATGATTATCTCGTCAAGCCCTTCGCCTTTGAGGAACTCCTCGCCCGCATCCGCGCCCTCCTCCGTCGCCGTCAGCGCGCCGAGCAGGAGGAAATCCTCCGCTTTGCCGACCTGACCATGAACACCTCCACGCGCAGGGTAACGCGCGGCGACCGCGTCATTGAACTCACCGCCAAGGAGTTTGACCTGTTGGAGTTGTTCCTGCTCCACCCGCGCCAGGTCCTCACCCGCGACACCATCTACGACCGCATCTGGGGCTATGATTTCGGCGGCGAGTCCAACATCCTGGAGGTGTACATCCGCTACCTGCGCGCCAAACTGGAGGCGGGCGGCGAGCCTCGGCTCATCCACACCGTGCGCGGCGTCGGCTACGCCCTGCGCGAGGAGTAGCCCCATGCCCATCCGCACCCGTCTCACCTTCTGGTACGTGGCGTTGCTGGCGCTGGTGCTGGTTATCTTTGACGTGGCCGTGTACGCGGTTCTGTCGTACCGCACCTACGCCGAGGTGGATCGCAGCGTCCAAACCCTGGCCGACCAAATCACCATGTCCATTCGGGCCGAAAACAACCCGCTGTCGGTGTTGGTCTCGGGGCGGGTGCGCCTGCCGTCGGTGGACGCCTTCTCTACGCCCGACACGTACTGGCAGGTGGTTCGTGCCGATGGGATCATTGCCGCCCGCTCGGCCAACCTGGGCGAGCAGAGCCTTCCGCTGGACGCCGAGGTGCTCCAGCGGACGCTCCAGGGCGAGAGCGTCCTGGCGACGGCGCGGGCAGGCGACACGCGCGTGCGCATCTACAGCGCGCCGCTCATTGTGCTGCGCAACATCGTGGGCACGGTGCAGGTGGGGGCCTCGCTGCGGGGGGTGGACGCGACGCTGCGGCGCGTGGCAGGGCTGTTGGCCGCGGGTACGCTGCTGGCCATCGCCGTTGCCGGCGCTGTGGGGTTCGCGCTGGCGCGGGCGGCCCTGCGCCCCATTGACGAAGTAACCCGGGCGGCGCTGAACATCACCCGCGCCGAGGACTTGAGCCGCCGCCTGGCCGAACCATCGGTGCAGGATGAGGTCGGCCGCCTTACCGCAACCTTCAACGAGATGCTGGCGCGGCTGGATGACCTGTTCCGCGCCCAGCAACACCTGGTGGCCGACGTGTCCCACGAACTGCGCACGCCGCTCACCACCATCCAGGGCAATCTGGACCTGCTCCGCCGCGGCGCGCTGGACGACCCCGACGCACGCCGCGAGGCCATCCGCGCCATTGAGGCCGAGGTCAGCGCCATGTCCCGCCTGGTGGCCGACCTGCTCCTGCTGGCCCAGGCCGACGCGGGCGTCAAGTTGGAGTTCCGCCCCGTGGAACTGGACACGCTCCTGCTGGACGTGTACCGCCAGGCGCAGACGCTATCGCGCGGCGTGAAGGTGAAACTGGGCGAGGAAGATCAGGCCCTGGTCATGGGCGACCCCGACCGGCTCCGCCAGTTGTTGCTGAACCTGGTGGACAATGCCCTGAAGTACACGCCCGCGGGCGGCGAGGTAACGCTCTCCCTCCAGCGGGAGCCGGGCTGGGTCTGCATCTCCGTGTCCGACACGGGCATCGGCATCCCGCCCGAGGACATCCCGCACATCTTTGAGCGGTTCTACCGCTCGGACAAGGGGCGCACGCGGGGCAAGGGCGGGACGGGCCTCGGCCTCGCCATCGCCAAGTGGATTGCCGAGGCCCACAATGGCCGCATCACCGTGGAAAGCGCGGTGAACAAGGGCAGCACGTTCACGGT
>JBBIHX010000038.1:2673-11539 GCA_037446815.1 Caldilineae bacterium
TGGGCCCTCACCCCAGCCCTCTCCCGGTGGGCGAGGGTGCATGGCCGCGCGGGGCTGAGGCCGCTGCGGTGAGGGCGGGCTCTTGGGGGACGCGGCCCGGACCTGTCACCCTGAGCGGAGCGAAGGGTCTCGGTTCGCGAGATTCTTCGCCGCTTCGCGGCTCAGAATGACGGATTGTCGCGGGCGAGGGAGCTGGGCCCTCACCCCAGCCCTCTCCCGGTGGGCGAGGGTGCATGGCCGCGCGGGGCTGAAGCCGCCGCGCTGAGGGCACGCGCATAGGGCGTAGGGCAAGTTGGCAACTTGCCCTACGGGGGCGAGGATGTGAGCGCATGGCCGCATGGGGCCACAGCCGCCGCGCTGAGGGTGCCGGGCAGGGGTGGACCTCAGAACCGCCCCATTCCCTCTGCGCTCTCTGGGTCTCGGCGGTGAATATGGGGTACACCGCGCACCAGGATGCTCCCGCCGTACCCCCAGCCGCCCTCGTCCAGGACCACGCACAGCGCCGCGCTGATGAGGAGGTCGTCATGACCTGCCGCTTCGGGCACGCACCAACGGATGCGCTGGCCCGGGCCGGGCAGGTACTCCACCTCCGCCGCCTCCACCTGCTCCCAGAAGAGACGGCGCAGCGCGTCCAGCGGCGCGGCCTGCGGATCGCCCGCGCATGGGCCGTGATCCCGAAACCGCCCCGCGTCGCAAGCGGCCATGAATCGCCAGCCGATTTCGGACTTGCGGGCCGCCGTGAACACGACGGGAATCACCCGCTCGTCCAGCGCCGACCGCAGCAGGTCGGTGATGCCCGCGCCCACGCCGGTGGCGTCGGCGACGATGGCCGCGGGATTCCACGCCTCGGCCAGCGCCCGAATCTGCCCATACAGCGTGCGGTGGTCCACGCTTGTCCATGCCCTGCGGTGCACCACGCGGTACACGGGCAGGCTCACGGCATCGTCGGCGTCAATTGCGACGATGGTGAGGGCCGTGGCGTCGTGATCGGCCGGACGAGGCGCGCCCCCCGTCGGCGGGTATCCATCCTCGGCATCCTCACGTGGCGCGGGCGCGGCGGGGCCGCCGAAATCCAGCAGGAAGGCGTAGGCGCAGTCGGCCTGGGGCGACAGATGGGGCTGGTGATTGCCCTGCATCAGGGCGCGGCGCTGGGGCGGGAACATCCCCGCGCCCGCGTCCAGTTCCTCCAGGAAGTACTGCGTGCGGATGAGGGGATGCTGGCGGCCCATGCGCGCCACTTCTTTCTCCAGGTGCGCGGCGTAGGCGGGGACTTCGGCGGCGACCACGTCGGCGGGAACCAGAAAGACGCGCCGAACGCCGTCGCGGGCCTCCTGCGCGCGGAGTTCGCGGATCACCCGCGCCAGGAGCGTGTTGCGCGTCCAGGCCGTACCGTAGAACACGGTGGTAACATTGGCCGACGCGCCCATGGGGGCGAAGTCCTTGTCCCATTTGTCGGGGTCCACGTCTTGGGCCTCGTCGCATTCCAGGAGGATGCTGGCCGTCTGGCCGACGACGTTGGCCTCCGGGTGGGCGCTGAGGAAGACGGCGCGCGCCTTGCCTACCGTGAGGACGTTGCCATGCTCGCGGGCAATGCGGCCCTTCGTCAGCGGATTCTCCAGCAGCGCGGCGAGGCGCTCCATGCTGACGACGGCCTGCGGCGCGAAGGTGGGCGCCGCCTTGACCAGCGTCCCCCCGACGCGCGAGTGCAGCGCCAACAGGTACGCCTCCACCTGGGCCGAGAGTTCGTTCTTGCCCGCCTGTCGGCTCATCATCACGGCGAAGGTCAGCCCGCGCCCGCGCAGGACGCTGTCCACGATGGCCTGGGCGGGCGCCAATTGATAGGCGCGCAGGGGCCGCGCCAGAATGTGGCGGCTGAACAGGTCTATGCGGCGCAGGATGTGGGTCAGCGCGCGCAGGCGCAAGGTGCGTCGGTCGGGCATGGTCATCTCCTCGTGCTGGGGCGGCGTTTGTCTGTGGGCCCGCTAATCCCTTGTTTCGCACAGGCTATCGGCCCATGCTGCGTTGATAAGGGTGAACATGCGCGGCTTGCCCGCCAGGCGGCCCTGCGCTACAATCCATCCGAAACGGGCTGCCACCCATGGCACCATCTGTGGCACTAACCCCAGGAGGTGAGGATCATGAGCCGATCCGGGTCTTCATCCCAACTCGGCGACGCCGACTACAGGGCGCTGTTTGATGGCCTGCCCGTCGGCGTGTACCGCACGACGCCCGATGGCCGGGTCCTGATGGCCAACCCCGCGCTCGCCCGCATGTTGGGCTACGCCTCGCCCGAAGAACTGATGCGGCTCAATTTGGAGAAAGAGAGCCTAGGCGACGAGTACTCCCGCGCCGAGTTCAAGAAGCGCATGGAGCGCGACGGCTTCATCGTGGGCTGGGAGACATCGTGGGTGCGCCGCGACGGGAGCCGTGTCTTCGTGCGCGAATCGGCCCGGGCCATCCGCGACGACAGCGGCAAGATTTTGTATTACGAGGGCGTTGTGGAGGACATCTCCGAGCGCAAGCAGGCCGAGGAGGCGCTGAGGGCGTCGGAAGAGCGGCTGCGCATCCTGTTTGAGTACGCGCCCGACGCTTACTATCTCAGCGACCTGAAGGGCGTGTTCGTGGACGGCAACCGCGCGGCCGAGGAGATGGTGGGCTACAAACGGGAGGAACTCATCGGCGGGAGTTTTCTGAAGTTGAAACTCCTCTCGCCGTCGCAGATCCCGCGGGCGGCGGCGCTCCTGGCCCGCAATCTCCTGGGGCAGCCCACCGGCCCCGATGAGTTCATCCTCACCCGCAAGGACGGCTCCAAGGTCGTAGCGGAGATTCGCACATACCCCGTCAAGATTCACGGGCAGTCGCTGGTGTTGGGCATCGCCCGCGACGTAACCGCGCGCAAGGAAGCGGAGCGGCAGATCGCCGAGCGTCGGCTGTACCTGGAGGCGGTGCTGGCCGCCGCGCCCGACGCCATCATCACGCTGGACGCGCAGCACCGCGTGGCGGAGTGGAACGCGGGGGCCGAGCGCCTGTTCGGCTACACCCGCGACGAGGCTGTCGGCAAGAACCTGGACGACCTCATCGCTACGGCTCATGCTCGCTCCGAGGCCACCGCCCTCACTACGCAGGTGATGAGCGGCGAGGCCGTCCCGCCCACCGAGGTCATCCGCTATCGCAAGGACGGCTCGCCGGTGAATGTCATCGTCGCAGCGTCGCCTGTGCTCGTGGAGGGGCACTTCATCGGCGCGGTGGCCGTGTACGCCGACATCACCGAGCGCAAACGGGCCGAAGAGGCCCTGCGAGAGAGCCAGGAGCGACTTCAAGACTTCCTGGACAACGCCACAGACCTGATTCAGATGGTGGACATGCAGGGGCGGTTCTTGTACGTCAATCGCGCGTGGCGCAAGGCCCTGGGGTATTCCGAGGCCGAGGTCCCCGGCCTGACCCTGCCGGACATCATCCACCCTGACTCCATGGATCACTGCATGCGGCTGTTCGGGGACATGGCCGCAGGGCAGTGCAATGTGGTGAACGTGGAGGCGACGTTCATCACCAAGGATGGCCGGCCGATTCAGGTGGAAGGGAACGTATCCTGTCGCATGGAGAACGGCAAGCCCATCTCCACGCGGGGCATCTTCCGCGACATCACCGAGCGCAAACGGGCCGAAGAGGCCCTGCGAGAGAGCGAGGCCCGCTACCGCGCCCTGTTTGACAACATCCCCATTGGCCTGTACCGCACCGCGCCCGACGGGCGCATCCTGGACGCGAATCCGGCCCTGCTGGAGATGCTGGGGTACGCAAGCCTGGAGGAATTGCAGCGCGTCAGCGCCGGCGACGTGTACCTGAACCCCGCCGACCGCGCGCGCCAACAGGAGATTTTGGAGCGCGACGGAGTGGCGCGCGCCTTTGAGCAGCAGATGCGTCGCAAGGATGGCTCGGTCATCTGGGTCCTGGATAACGTCCGCGCCATCCGCGATGCCGACGGCCGCATCGTCTGGTACGAGGGCAGCCTGGAGGATATCACCGAGCGCAAGCGGGTGCAGGAGGAACTCCGCAAGGCAAAGGAAGCCGCCGAGGCCGCCAATCGCGCCAAGAGCGAGTTCCTGGCCAACATCAGCCACGAAATCCGCACCCCCATGAACGGTATTATCGGCATGACCGAACTCGCCCTGGATACCGAACTCACGCCCGAACAGCGCGAGTATCTCACCATGGCGCGCAACTCCGCCGAATCGCTCCTGCGCATCCTCAACGACATCCTGGACTTCTCCAAGATTGAGGCAGGCAAACTGGACATGGAATCCGTCCCGTTCAGCCTGCGCGACTGCCTGGGCGACACGATGAAGGCGCTGGCGGTGCGCGCGCACAACAAGGGCCTGGAACTGGCCATGGACATCCCGCCCCATGTCCCAGATGCCCTGGTGGGGGATCCCGGACGGCTTCGCCAGATCGTGGCCAACCTGGTGGGCAACGCCATCAAGTTCACCGAGATGGGCGAGGTGGTGCTGTTCGTGGAGTGCGCCGAGGAGACGGACGAGGAAGCGGTCTTGCAGTTCGCCGTGGCCGACACGGGCATCGGCATCCCGAAGGAGCGCCAGCAAGCCATCTTTGAGGCGTTCACGCAGGCCGACAGTTCTACCACACGCCAGTACGGGGGTACCGGCCTGGGTCTGACCATCTCGTCGCGGCTGGTGCAGATGATGGGCGGCAAACTGTGGGTTGAGAGCGAAGTGGGCGTCGGCAGCACGTTCTACTTCACGGCCCGATTCGGCATCCAGAAGGGCGTGAGTGTCTGGCCCACGGCGGAACTGGGCGACCTGCGCGGCCTGCCCGTCCTGGTGGTGGATGACAACGAGACCAATCGGCGCATCTTGCAGGCTATGCTGACCTCGTGGGGATGCCGGCCGGTGCCCGCGGCGAGTGGCCGCGAGGCGCTGGCCCTGGCGCGGGATGCTGCCAAGAAGGGCCGCCCCTTCCCGCTGCTCCTCACCGACGTGCGCATGCCCGAGATGGACGGCTTCATGCTGGTGGAGCAGGTTCATGGGGACGCAGCGCTGGCCGATGTGCGGGTCATCGTCCTCTCGTCGGCGGGCATGGTGGGCGACGCGGCGCGCTGCCGGGAATTGAACGTGTGCGCATACCTCATCAAGCCGGTCAAGCAATCCGAATTGCTGAACGCCATCCTGACGGTGATGGCTCCCAAGGAGGCCGAGGTCGCCCCGCCGCCCTTGGTTACGCGCCACACGCTGCGCGAGATGCGCAGCCGCGTGCGCGTGCTCCTGGCCGAGGACAACCCGGTGAACCAGCGCCTGGCAGTGCGACTCCTGGAGAAGCGCGGCCACCTCGTTACCGTCGCAAACAACGGGCAGGAGGCGCTGGCAGCGCTGGAACGCGAAACGTTTGATGTGGTGCTCATGGATGTGGAGATGCCGGTCATGGATGGATTCGCGGCGACGGCCGAAATCCGCAAGCGCGAACAGGAGACCGGCCGGCATATCCCCATCGTGGCGATGACCGCCCATGCGATGAAGGGCGACCGCGAGCGGTGCCTGGCGGCCGGCATGGACGACTACGTGCCCAAGCCCCTGCGCGTAGAGCAACTGATGGCGGTCATAGATCGCCTGACTTCCGGCCGCAGCGAGGCGCCAGCGCCTGCCCAGGCGGAGGCGGCGGTGGGAGCAGAACCGGCGTTTCGCATGGACGTGGCGCTGGAGCGCGTGGGCGGCGATGAAGACCTGCTGCGCGAAATCGCGGGCATGTTCCTGGAGGAGTCGCAGGGACTGCTGGAGCAGGTGCAGCAGGCCATCGCCGAGGGGGACGCTACCCTGCTCAGGCGGGCAGGCCACACGCTGAAGGGCCTGGCGCGGAACTTCGGGGCGGAGGAGGCGGCGCAGGCGGCGCTGGCGGTGGAGCAAATCGGCGATGAGGGCCGCATGGACGAGGCACCAGCGGCGGCGACGCGATTGCGGGCCGAGGTGGACCGGCTCTGCCAGGCCCTGCGCGAGTTCTTGGGAACGCAATAGGATTCACCGCGGAGACGGAGAGCACGCAGAGAAAAATCAGAATTCCTCCGCGCCCTCTCCGTCTCTGCATTCGGTTCCATCTTGTGTTGGTGAACCGTAGGCATACTCTCCTCGTGTGTCATTGCGAGCGAAGCGAGGCAATCCCACGCCCCGGAGGTTGCTTCGGGCGCTCTGCGCCCTCGCAATGACAGCCACCAACAGACTTTGGAATCGCCTCCGTCCCTGCGGTGCAGTCAGCGTTCTCCGCGGTGAATCCAGCCGCAGGGCTACCCGCCGCTCTCCGCCAGCCGGCGCTTCACGTGGCCGATGTTGGCGATGCGTGTCGGGTCCTCGCCGTTCAGCAGCGCCAGATAGTAACTCACCCAGTCGCCGAAGTGCACCAGGCTCAGCACCTCGGCCAGGCGACTCCCCCCTCTGGGACGCACCGCTTCCCACGCGATGCCGTTCCTGTCCAGCACCTCGCCCGTGATGTCGCAGCGCAGGGCGTTGCGCGGGTGGTAGCGCTCGGACCGCAGGATGAACACGGTGAGCGGCGCGCCAACACCGTCGGGATGGCCGAACCCCTCCACGACGTTATGGCATAGTTCCGGCAGGATGGCGTGCCCCGCGAAGTTCTTGGCGTTCTCGTTGAACTGGCCTTGCCACCGCGCGGCGACCTGGGCCAGGTGCTCCGCGCCGTAGGCGAAGGGGATGCGGCCGCGCAGCCGCAGCGCCATCTGCTTGGCGGCGTTTTCCTCGGCGGGCACGCGCGGGGCCAGTTCCGCGCCCCAGTGTTCCACGACGGCAGCAGCATCGGATACGTCGGCGCTCTTGTCGGCCACCCAGCCCAACTTCTGCGCGATGGCGAGCAGCGGGATGAGGGAATATCCCAGCGCCGCGCGGGGTTGGCCCTTGAACGGAATCGTGTACGTGGGCGCGCCCCACTCTTTGGCCAGGCGCAGGAGTTCGCCGCCCGACGCCAGGGCGATGATGCGCGCGCCGCGCTCGCGGGCCTGCCGCGCCGCCGACAGCGTCTCCTCGGTGTTGCCCGAATACGACGAGGCGATGACCAGCGTCCGCTCGTCCACGAAGGCGGGCAGGTCATAGTCGCGGCTGATGACGAGGGGCACAGGGCACTCCCCGGCGATAATGCCCTGCAGCAGCGCCCCGCCGATGGCCGACCCGCCCATGCCGGCGATGACGGCATTCTCGGCCAGGGCGTAGTCCGGCGGCAAGGCCAACTCGCGCGCCGCCGCCCATGCCTCGCGGCAGTGCCGGGGCAGGTCGGCAATGGCCTCGCCCATGCCCGACGGGTCCAGTTTCCGCATCGCGTCCACATCGTCTAGAAGTTCCACATGTCCTCCCGTGTTTCACCGCATGGACTCACCGCCGGGGCGCGGAGGACGCGGAGGAAGCGCCCGATTCTCCCTGTGCGTCCTGCGCCTCCCCGGCGATCTGTCGCGTCATTGAGTAGAGCAGGCGTTTGCGCCAGCCGGAGCGGGCGGCTACGTCCGCCGCGGCGTCGCGCACGCTCCAGCCCGCGGCCAGACGCTGGGCCAGCGCCGCCCGCACCTGCTCCTCGCTCCACGCCTGCGGCTCGGCGGCGCCGCCGATGACGAGCGTGAACTCGCCGCGCGGCGCATGCTCGGCGAAGTGCGCCCGCGCGCCGGATACCGTCCCCCGCCACATCTCCTCGTGCACCTTGGTCAACTCGCGGGCGATGGCCACGGGGCGGTCGCCCAGCGTGTCCAGGATGTCGGCTAGGGTATCCAGGAGGCGGTGCGGGGCTTCGTACAGCACCAGGGTTCGCCGCTCCCCGCGCAATGCCTCAAGCGCCCTGCGCCGCTCGCCGGCCTTGCGCGGCAGGAAGCCGACGTAGACGAAAGCGTCCGTCGGCAGGCCCGATGCGGCCAGCGCCGCGACGATGGCCGAGGGCCCTGGCACCGGCACCACCGGGAAGCCGCGCTCCAGCGCCGCCCGCACCAGTTCGTAGCCCGGGTCGGAGATGCCTGGCATCCCCGCGTCCGACACCAGGGCCACGTCGCCCGTCTCCAGCGCCGCCAAGATGGCGTCCAATTTGGCGAGTTTGTTGTGTTCAAAGTAACTGGTGGTGGGCGTGTGGATGTCGTAGCGCGCCAGCAGCGTGCGCGTGTGGCGCGTGTCCTCGGCGGCGATGAGGGAGACCTCGCGCAGGATGCGCAGCGCCCGCAGAGTGATGTCCTCCAGATTGCCGATGGGTGTCCCCACCAGATACAGCGTGCCCACCGTTCCCTCCTTGAGCGCCCGCATTATAGTCCGATGGGCGCGGTGTGTCCATTTTGCGCGGGGCGCGGCTGGGGGATGAGATGCACCACGGAGAGCGCGGAGGGCGCGGAGCATGCAGAGAAAAATCAAAATCCCTCTGCGCCCTCTCCGTCTCCGCGGTGCAGTAAGCGTTCACCGCGGAGATGCAAGACGCCGAGACAACCCGGAGGGCGCGGAGAAACCTAAGAAAAACCCTGCGTCCTTTGCGCTCCCCGCGCGTTCACCCCCAGAGGATGAAAACGGTGCTGCCGATTTTCGGATCGGGGCATGCGGAACGTCGCCATACCCCTGCCTGCCCTTATCAACGCGGGCCACGCGTGTTACAACAGGGCCAACGACCTGCAATGGGAGGTTCGCCATGCCCTTCGCCAATCGCAGCGAATTCCTTGCCGCCATCGCCCGCGACCTGGGCGACCCCGACGGCGCTACCTGGACGTCGGACGACCTGTCCCGCGCCCTGGATCATGCGCTCAGCGACCTGGCCGATGCCATCGGCGCGCCGGCCTCGGTGGATGTCCCCGCCGATGGCTCCGACACCTACGACCTGGCCGCCCATCCGGACA
>JBBIHX010000038.1:11639-18046 GCA_037446815.1 Caldilineae bacterium
TGGGTGTCGCGCCGCTACGAACTCCAGGGCCAGCGGCTCCAGGCGCAGTTCCGCGACGCGCTGGCCGAACTGCGCCAGGCCCGCGAAGATGTGCCGTACTGCCCAGGCCAGACCCCTGCGTGGTACGATGCCGACGAGTAGCATCGCCGCCCCGAGCGTGAGCGACTGACATCTTGCCGCGGAGGTGCGGGATGATTCCCATGTCCGAAACCTTGCAGGCGGCGGTGAAGTCGGAGCGGCGGGTCCCATGCGCCCGCCTCTCCATCCGCGACCGGCAACTGCGCTGGTCGGCGATCCATGGGGACGGGGACGAGAGCGCGCTCCAGACGGCGCTGGCGGTGGCGTCCGGCGGGGCGTGGGTGCGGGCGCGGCTTGGGGCGGGAGGCGCGTTCCAGGTTCAGCGCATCGCCGACCCCGAAGACCCCGACGATTGGGAAGCCTGGGACACGTTGCTCTCCTCGGGCGCGGCCAACGATGTCGCCATCGCCGCCGAGGGCAACCTCGCGCGCGCCTTCTGCATCGTGGCCGAGAGCGGCGCGTGGCGGGTCAAGGTGTGGGTCTCCGGCGACGGCGGCGCGACGTGGGCGGGGCCGGCCGTCGCCTGCGAGTCCTCCGCGGCCATCACCAGCGTTGCCAGCCCCGCGCCCGACGCCATCGCCTGGACGTCCGGCGGCATCCTGCGCCTGTCGCTATGGGATGGCGCGGCGTGGGGCGAGGCGGCGGCGTGGAGCGCGGGCGCCGTCCTGGCCGATTACGGCATCGCGTGCGCGCGGCGCGATGGCGTGTACCGCTTCCTCCAGGCCGGGCTTCTCGCCGACGGCGCGTACCTGCGGGCCGTGTCGTGGGATGGCGTGGCCTGGTCCGAGCCGTGCGCGGTCGTCCCCACAGGCATCCCCGCCGATACGCTCATCCCCCGCTGGCCGTCGCTGGCATGGATTGGCGATCGCCATCTCGCGGCCTACCTGGACACCTTCGCCGGCAGCCTGACCTACCAGACGCCCACCGTGCGTTTCTCCTGGGACTTTGAGCACTGGTCCTATCCGTGCGCCCTCAACCTCAACTCGGACGGGCCGACGCGGGCCAACATCGCCCTGGACGCGGATCGGGCCGTGGCCGTCATGGAGAACTCGGCGCTGGCGGCTTCGCTGGGGCGCTCGCTGGAAGGATTCGCCGGCATCTTGCGGGCGGAACGGGTAGAGGCCGAGGGCTATGGCTCGCTGCGAATGCTGCTGCACGGCGACGCCGCGCTGGAGTGCGCGCCCCTGTTGCCCTACGCGGAGGCGGTGCTGAGCCTGGGGTATCGCACCCAGGCGGGGTGGGAAAGCGTTGAGGCCGCGCCCATGTACATCGCCTCGGTGCACCGCGCCCGCGGCGAATCGCGGCCCGGAGCCGAGGTGCTCGTGCACGCCCGTGATGGCTGGGGCCTTCTGGTCGAATGGCAGGCGCTGACGACCGAGGCGTGGGAGAACGTCTCGCTGGGCTGGCTGCTGGCGGAAATCCTGATGCGGGCGGCGGGGTTGCGCCTGCGAACGGACAACGCGCCCGCGTGGGAGGCCACGGTGGCCCGGTTCGCCATTCCGCGCGGCGCGCACGGTCATGCCGTCGTTCGCCAACTGCTGCGCCACGCCGGGGCGCGTGCGCGGTGGGACGCAGACGGCTCCCTGTACGCCTTCCTGCCGGCCGCCCAGCCGTGGGCCTGCGACTGGGCATTTGACGCCGAGGTTGCGCGGGCGAGGCATGGCGTGGCCAGCGCGGGCGTTACGCTGGCGCGGGTCGCGGGGCTGTACCCGGCCATGGGCCAAGCGCAGGACGCGTGCGCCGCCCAGCAGCAAGGCCGGACCCTGGGCGCGGTGGCGGATGACGGGTACCTGACCACGTCCGCGCAGTGCGCCGAGGCCGCGGCGGCCCTGGTGGCCCAGGGGACGGCCCGCGCGCTGAGGGGCAGTCTCACCACGGCCATCGTCCCGGGGCTGCAGGTGCTGGACCGGGTTACGGTGGACGACCCCGCCCTCGGCCTTGTCGCCGCCGAACGCCGCGTGGTCGCCATTCGCACGGTGTGCGACGCCCTGCGCGGGGTCTGGCAGCAGACGGTGGACGTGGAGGGCCTCGCGTAGCGGCGCGATTCAATTGCGCCCCACGTTTTGCGTTCACGCCCTGGGCGCGTGCGGGGCCGGGACATCATGCGCCGATTGCCACAAACCCCGGCAGAACAGCGCACATGAATTCCCCCATCGCGACACTAGTTGTCGCGCACGTGCGTTATCTTTATGGGTAGGAAGCGGCATAAAACGGTCGCTGCTCGCTGTGCCGAGGGTTGTGCATGGCGCAACGCTTGACAGGGGAGAGAATTCCGTGTATCATGTATACGCTAGTACGGAGGCTAGCATGGTGGATGCCTTAGCGCTCACCGCCCTGGACCTTGCTGCGGACCTCCTGGAACCCGTGCTGCCAAACCAGGCCCAAGCCGCCACCCTGGCCCGATTGGACGCCGCGGGGTTTCGTGCTGCGTGCCTGCGGCTCGGCGTCGGCATGCTGCATTGGGCTTGCGACGAAGCCCATCTGTCCCCGCGCGTCCTGTCCGATCTCCGCCAGCGCGACCGTGATCTCGTGGGGGGCTCGCTGTCCCTGCCCATCGCGCGCGCGTTCCCCTTTGCCGGCGCATTGATCTCCCTCGCGGGTGGCTACTACGAGCAGCCTGCCCTGGGGGAGCGCGGAGCGCCGCACGTCGGCAGCGACACAGGCCCCGCCCTTCTCCTGGACGCCCTAGGGGTGGGCGCGCCCGCGGTCTACGCGCCTGTGGCGCACCGCAGCCAGGTGTTGGGCCTGCTCCTCATCTGGGGCGACGCCATCACGCAGGATTCGGTAGGACCTGCCGAACGCCTGGGGGCCATCCTGGGCGCGGCCATTGCACGAGCCGCAAGCAACGGGCCTCTCGTTAGGGCATCCGACCCGTGCGGAGAGGCGCTCCACATCCTGCAATCGGTTATCGCCACGCTGAGCCTGGATCAACCTCTTGAACAGTCGCTGGCGCAAATCCGGGATACCCTTCCGAAACTCATGCCTGACTGGCTCCCGCCGCTGTTCGCCGTGCGCGACGCTGAGTCGGGCCAATGGATTTGGCGGCCGTTCCTGCCCGAGGGGGTCGCGCGTTTCCTGGAACAGCGCACCGGGGTGTCGCTGGACGCCATCGCCGCGCCCGTCGGCCAATCGCAGGCGTGGCGCATCCTATCCCAGGGGCAGGCCATCTTCACCCAGGATTCTGCGGAATTGGTGGGCCATCTGATAGAGCCGGAGTTGGCGCGGGCCATGCAGCAGGCGCTGGGGATCGGTTCCACGTCGGCCATCCCGCTCTATCGCAATGGCGAGGTGCTGGGCCTGATGTTCGCGACGTCGCGGCGCGATGAGTGGACCCAGGAGGAGAAAGACTTGCTGCAGGCGTGCGCGGCGAACATCGCCCTCGCCCTTCACAACGCGCGCCTCCATCAACGAGCGCAGCGGCTGCTGGACCGTGTGCGGACAGTGTTGGAACACGCTGACCGCTTTCTCCTTCCCACGGCCGGTCATCAGCGGCTTCAGGCGATTGTGGACGAGGCGGTGGGCCTGTTGGACGCCGACGCCGGTGCGCTCTACGTGCTCCAGCCCGATGGCAGCGTCGCCGCCCCCGCCTATCGCGGTATCTCCGAGCAATACCTTCAGATGGTGCGCGAGAACTTCCCGAACCTTCGCATCAGCCGCGTGATGGCCGTCCGTGCACCCGCGCACATCCCCGATATGGCCAATGATCCGAACATCACCGGTCCGGTGCTTCGGGCCGTGGTGGAAGAGGGGCTGCGCTCCATGATTGCCCTGCCGCTGATGACCACGGGCCCACTGCGCGCTGTCTTGGTTCTGTACCGCAGGCGGCCCATGCCGTTCTCCGAGGAGACGATCCTGGGCGCCCATGCCTTCGCCGTGCTGAGCGCCATTGGGTACGAGAGCCTCATGCAAAGCCAGCGGGCCGAGCGGCAGATGGCGCAAATCGGCGCGCTCATGAGGATTCTGAAAGAAGTCGCTCTGCTGGAACGGCCCGACGAGTCGCTGTACAACCTCGTGCTGGAACACGCCTGCTGCCTGACCGATGCGCAGCACGCTAAATTGTACCTGTGGGACCCGGTTCGGGCTGTGCTGGTGGAGCAAGCCAGCATCGTCAGTGGCCAGCGCCTGGACCAGGGGTTTGTCCTCAAGCCGGGCGATGGCCTCGCGGGCAATGTGTTCCTGCGCGGCGCGCCTATCGTCTTGGACGACTACATGACTTGGGACGAGCGATTGGAGACGGTCAGCAACGACGCCATCGGCCCGGCTATGGGGGTTCCCGTGCGCCTGGGCGAGGAGATCATCGGGGCCATGGTGCTGGGTCGCAGCTTCCCCGCCCCGGGGTTTGATGACGAAGACGTGGATTTGGCCGCTGCCCTGGCCGACGAGGTGGCCATCTACCTGGCCCGCGTGCGCGCAGAGGAAGAGCGCGATCGCCAAGCCCAGTTCGCACAGCGCATCCTGGACGCCATGCGGTGCATCGTGGTGGTCGCCGACCTGCTCACCACGTGCACCACGCACGCGAACCGGTACCTGCTGGACAAGACCGGCTGGAGCCGCGAGGAGGTCATCGGCAAGCCGTGGGTGGACACGTTCGTGCCCGCCGCGTGGCGCGACCGCGTGAGGGAGGTGGCGCGACGCCTGCACGATCAGGTCGGTGGCTGGCGCTTCGCCAACCCCATCATCACCAAAGACGGGCGCGAGTTGTTTGTGGAGTGGTACAACAACGTCGTGCGCGATGGGGAGGGGAAGGCAGTTTACATCATCGCCACGGGCGTCGTCGCGGATTCGTAGGGACGGGGTCGGTTTCATCTTGTGTTGGTGAACCGCATGTACACTCTCCTCGTGTCGTTGCGAGCGAAGCGAAGCAACCCCACGCCTCGGAGATTGCTTCGGGCGCTCCGCGCCCTCGCAATGACAAATACCAACAGGCTTTGGAACCGCGTCCGTCACCCCCATCCTATTGACCCTCCGCGGCCCAGGCGTATAATACAGGCATGGACAAGGGCGTGTACCTTCTCGTGCTCCAACTCCCCGCGGCGCGCCTGCTGAACGTTGGCGCGCTGGGGCGGTGGGATTTCCCCGCGGGGTGGTACCTGTACGTCGGCTCGGCGCACGGCCCCGGCGGTTTGCGCGCCCGCCTGCGCCGCCACCTGTCGCAGCAGAAGGCCGCGCGCTGGCACGTGGACTACCTGCGCACCGCGGCCGACTGGGTGGAGGCGTGGGTTGCGCCGCTGCCGCCCGAGTGGGAATGCGCGTGGGCGAGGCACCTGGCGCAATGGCCCGACGCCCACATCCCAGTGCCCCGCTTTGGCGCATCCGACTGCCGCTGCCCCAGCCACCTGGTGCGACTGGACACCCGCCCCGATGCCGATTTCCTGCGCGCGCTGACGGACGGCGCGGCGACGCGCTGGGAGGGAGCCTAGCCCATGCGCGTGGTCATCTCGGCGTCGCGCCGCACCGATTTGCCGCGCTGCTACCCCGAGTGGCTGGCGCAGGTGATTCGCGAGGGCGAAGTGGACGTGCCTCTGCCCTACGGCCGTGGCTCGCGACACGTTTCCCTCCGGCCCGAGGATGTCCACACGGTTGTCCTGTGGTCCAAGGACTTCGGCCCTCTCCTGGAGAACCGCGGCGGCCTGCGCGATGCCCTGGCGCGCTACGAGCAGTGCTACGCCCTGTTCACCATCACGGGCTTGGGCGCTTCGCCGCTGGAGCCTTCGGTGCCGCCCTGGCAGGATGCGATCCGCCAGTTGGGCGCGCTGGTGGATTTCGTGGGTGACGCGCGGCGTGTGGCCGTGCGGTTTGACCCCATCGTTCACTGGACAGAAGCGGGCGCCGTGCGGAACAACATGCCCTACGCCGAGGCGATTTTCCGCGCTGCCGCCGAGCACGGCATCCCCCGCATCATCTCGTCGTTCGCCCAGATGTACGACAAGGTGCGGCGGCGCGACTGGCCCTGGCACGACCCGCCCGCCGAGGAGAAGGTGGCCATCGGGCGGCAACTGCTGGCCCTGGCGCGGGCCTGTGGCCTGTCGCTGCGGGCCTGCTGCGACCCGTTCCTGCTGGCGGCGGGCGCGGAGCAGTCCCACTGCATAGATGCCGCGCTGCTGACGGAACTGCACCCGCGCGGCCTGGTTGCCGACCCGCGCCCCGACAAGGGCCAACGTGCCGGATGCGGCTGCACCGTCAGCGTGGACATCGGCTCGTACAGGCAGCGCTGCCCGAACGGGTGCCTGTACTGCTACGCTAATCCGTATTCACCGCGGAGAAACGGAGAACGCAGAGAAAAACCCAGAATTCCCTCTGCGTCTCCACGGTGAAACCCACTGCACCGC
>JBBIHX010000038.1:18146-22533 GCA_037446815.1 Caldilineae bacterium
CAGAGAAAAACCCAGAATTCCCTCTGCGTCTCCACGGTGAAACCCACTGCACCGCGGAGAAACGAAGAACGCAGAGGGGAAAAACCAGAATCCCCTCTGCGCCCTCTGTGTCTCGGCGGTGAATTTCCTCCGCGGTGAATCCCCCGAAGCCGCTACCGCCGCCTCGCTAGCAGCCGCATCACGTGCCCGCGCTCATCGGCCTCGGGGAACCGCGCCGCCCACAGCAGCAGCGGGAACGCGGCCACCAACCCGGCGCGCGCCGCGACCCTCGCCCCCAGCGGCAGCGATCCCAGCGCCAGCACCGACGCCGCCCAGAGCGCCGCGCCCAGCCCCACCATCAGGCCCAAGCGCCGATACTCCCATCGGATCGGATACACGCGCTGGCCCGCGATGAACGTAATGGCCGCCAGCGCCACGTAGCCCACCACCTTGCTCCACGCCGCGGCCCCGATCCCGTACCGCGGGATGAGTCCCACGTTCAGCGCGATGTTGAGGACAGCCGCGGAGCCGGTGAGAAACGGCAGATACGCCGTCTTCCGCCGATAGAACAGCGCGAACACGGCCGGATAGTAGAACCCCTGCGCCAGGTGGGCCAGGGTAACCACGGGCACCCACTGCGCCGCGGCGTGGTACGCGGGGTTCGCCACGATGCGAATCACGTCCCCGCCCAGCGTGGCCAGGCCCAGCGCCGCAAAGGTCGCAATCCCCAGGTAGTAGGTGAAAAAGCGGGCCAGTTTCCGCTCCGCGTCCGGCTCCGACGCCACGCGGTAGAAGAACGGCATCCAGGCCGTGTTCAGCGCCTGCATGATGAGGCTCAGGGCGATGCTCACCTGGTAGGCCAGCGTGTACACGCCCAGTTGCTCCAGCGGCACGAGGTGGTTCAGAATGCTGCGGTCGGAGAGGGTCAGCGCCCAGTGGGCCAGCAGATGGGGCACGACGGGAAGCCCATACACGAAGCCCTCGGCCACCCACCGCCGCCGGAACGCCAAGGCCGCATGGCGAAACGTCGTGAGCACGTAGAGCACCGCCATGATGCCCGAAGCGATCATCACTCCGCGCAGGTTGCCCAGCGCCCCCTCCCGCCGCCCCACCACGTAGTACAGGATGGCCGCGGTGGTCAGCAGGAACGCGCCGACCGTGTAGGCCACGTAGCAGCGCGGGCGCTCTTGCACGCGGAAGATCACCAACGGAATCACCGAAGCATTGGCGAAACACGCCGTCCACAACAGCGTCGTAACGTAGGGCGAAAACGGGATGTCCCGCACCGCAGCGCCAAAGAGGGCGGGGCCTAGCGGCGTCGCGACGAGAATTAGGGTGAGGGCCGCGCCGAGGAAGAGCACGGCTAGGGCCAGCGTCCCCAGCAGTTCGCGGCGCGCCGCCTCGTCGGGCACGTCGTAGTAGAACCGCATGGCCGCCGCGTTCAGGCCCAGCGGGTACACAATCCCCAGCACGGCAGTCAGGCTGCTCGCCACGCCCAGGATGCCATAGTCGGCGGGCGACAGGTAGCGCGTGTACACGGGAATCAGCAGGAAGGCGATGGCCTTCGTGAGCAGGTCGCCCAGCCCGTAGGTTGCCGATTGCACCACCAGGCTCTGGAGTTGGCTGAACAAGATGACCTCGCTATTCGCCCGCGTTGGGCGGTGGGGGCGTGCGCAACAGCACTTTGTCAAACGTCAGGATTTCGTCGGCGTCCACATCTGCCAGCGCCGTGCCGCCCACGACGTAGTCGTACAGCGTCGGTGGGATGCCGGTGCCAGGGCGCTTGCACACCACGTCGTCGGCGGCGATGGTCTGGCCCTGGCGAATCGGGCGGGCTGCCACCAGGCTGCGGCGGGCGTGGGCGCGGGCCACCTCCTCCGACGGCAAGTAGCGCTTCTCGTCGCTCCCGAACAGCGTCTCGGCGAACCGCACGCGCTCCACAAATCGCGCCAGGTCGTTGGCGTCCATGGCGTGGTAGTGATCGTTGCCGGGGAGCGTCTTGTCGTGGGTGTAGTGCTTCTCCAGAACCTGCGCGCCCAGGAGCCACGCCAGAAGCAGCACCTCATCCATGCGGTCGGCGGGCGTGTGGTCCGAGTAGCCGATGATGTGATCGGGGAAGACGCGGCGCATGTGGGCGATCATCCCCAAGTTCGCATCGGCGTAGGCCGTCGGGTAATTCAGCACGCAGTGGAGAAGGGCCACCTGCTCATTTCCCTCCGCGCGGATGATCTCCAGCGCGCGGTGGATTTCCGACACGGTGGACGCGCCGGTGGACAGGAGAATCGGCTTGCTCTTCTGAGCGATGCGGCGCAGGAGCGGCACGTTCGTGATGTCGGCCGACGCGATCTTGTACGCCGGCATCAGCGGCTCCAGCATGTCCACTGCCCGCAGGTCAAACGGCGTGGACAGGAAGTCTATGCCGCACTCCGCCGCGACCTGAGCCAGCCGCTCGTACTCCCTGTCGCCAAAACGGTCGTACTTCTTGAACAGTTCGTATTGACTGCGTGTCGGCTCCTTGGTGGTGTCCCAGTACGAAGGCGAGTGGCGCGATGCCAGCGTCTCGGCCTTGTACGTCTGGAACTTGATGGCGTCGGCCCCTGCCCGCGCGGCGCGGCGCACCATCTCCACGGCCACCTCCAGGCTGCCCTCGTGGTTCACGCCCGCCTCGGCGATGATGTAGGGGCGCTGGAATCGCCCGCGCGCCAGGGTTCGCTTGCCGATGGTCATCTCATTGGGCATTCCTCCATCTCCAATACGCGCTCTGGATTTCGCCGACGACGCGGTTCAACCCGCCGCGGAGGTCGGTTTGCAGCAGGGCCTCGCGCATGGCGCGGCGCGTCTCCGGTTGGGTGAGGATCTCCACCAGCGCTGCCCGCGCCTGCTCCGGCGTTTGGGGCGAGGCCATGCCCAGGTATCGCACGCCCTTGCTGTAACGCGCGAACAGGTGCAGCGTCTCGCGGTCGTTCTGCGAGATGCTGATGGTGGGCACGCCCATGGCCGCCAACTCGTACACGGTGCGCCCGTTGGACGTAACGGCCACATCGGCCTGGCGCATGACCTTCGCCATGTTCTGGACGCTGCGCTGCACATCCACCTTCTCCGCGACGGCCCGCGGCAGGCTAGCCAGCGTCTGCGCCAGGTCCGCGTCGTGCCCATACCCGGGGCCCACCACAACCTGCACGGCCTCCAGCGGCGCGCGCTCCAGCACCTGGGGGAGCACCTCCAGCACGCGGCACGTGAGGTTGTTCTGGTCCACGCCGCCAAAGGTGATGAGCAGAACCCGCGGCGGGTCGCGGAACTCGGCGGGCGGCACGTAGGCGAAATGCTCCGGCAGGCAGAAGTACGTATGGCCGAAGCGGTGCGTCTCCCTGGGGTGGCTGTTCTCGTACAGGGCGTTGAACACCAGATGCGCCTCGTCGGCCCCGCTCCCGAGGTCCTCAAAACTCACGACGAACGCGCCCAGTTCGCGCTGGCGGCGCACGTAGTCGGCGCGGGTGTCCAGGATATCGTTGATGATGAGATCGGGCCGAAGCGCGGCCAGGTGATCCAGAATCTCATCCCAGCCCGCGTCTACCACCCGATACCCTCGTGCCTGGATGAGGGCGCGGGCCTGGGGATTCGCATCCACCGCGACGAAAGTTACATCGTGCCCCAGGAACGCGTCGGCGACGGTCAGCATGCGGTACAGGTGCCCCATGCCAAACGCCGCGTTGGCCGCGACAACGACGGCCATCCGCAGTTTGCGCATCAGCGCCTCGGCCACAAGCCAGTCGGTCTTGGTGTCAATGTCCAGGCCCTCGTCTTCGGGCAACTCCATGATGGACACGCGCGGGCCGATGCCGTCGCTCGCAACAATCCACTCGGGCCGGGTGATGAAGAAGGCGCCCGACTCGCGGAAGCGCCGCGGCAACTGCTGGCGATTCACCCGCGCGGGGTAGTCGGGCACGGGGCGGCCATCCTCCTCGCGCCACATCAGGTGCGTGGCGTCCGTCGCGGCCAGGAGCGTATCCACGTCCTGGACCAGGAACGCCTCAATGGCGCGGTCCAGCGTTTCGGGCCGCAGCAGCGGGCAGGTGGGTTGAAGCCGCACCACCAGGGAGTACGGCCCGCGCTCCTGTGCGGCCCACTCCAGCGCATCCCGCACCACTGGGGCCAGCGGCACATGGTCTTCGGCCAGCGCGGGCGGGCGCCGTCGCAGGAGGACGCCGAACTGCGCGCCGTAGGCGAGGATGTCCTCGTCCTCGGACGTGAGGACGACGTCGGTAATGCGCTGTGAAGCGAAAGCCGTCTTGAGGGCGTAGTAGAGCAGCGGGCGGCCGTTGAGCAGGCGCAGGTTCTTGCGGGGCACGCCTTTGGAGCCGCCGCGGGCAGGGATGATGGCAAGGATTCGGTCGGACACGGAGCCTCC
>JBBIHX010000039.1:0-7233 GCA_037446815.1 Caldilineae bacterium
CCAGGGGTGAGGGCCATCGTTCCCTCTCCCCGCGGGAGAGGGCTAGGGTGAGGGCGCCGTTCCCTCTCCCTCTGGGAGAGGGCTAGGGTGAGGGCGCCGTTCCCTCTCCCCGCGGGAGAGGGCTAGGGTGAGGGCCATCGCCCCGCGGGAGAGGGCTAGGGTGAGGCGCCGTCCCCGAGTCGGTTCCAAAGTCTGTTGGTGGCTGTCATTGCGAGGGCACGCAGTGCCCGAAGCAATCTCCGGGGCGTGGGATTGCTTCGCTTCGCTCGCAATGACACACGAGGAGAGTGCGCCTACGGTTCACCAACACAAGATGAAACCGACTCCCGTCCCCGCGCCGCTTGACAGGCGGGCAAGGTTTGTATATCCTTGCCCAAAGGAGAGAGCAGGGATTGGACGAGGTCGCGTTCTGGGTTGGGTTCAACCTCGTGCCAGGCATAGGCCCGAAGCGCATCCGCATGCTACTGGATCACTTCGGCGACCTGTCGCGCGCGTGGGAGGCAACCGCCTGGGACTTGGCCGCCGCCGGGCTGGACGGCCGGTGCATCCAGGCGCTCCAGGAGACCCGTGCGAAAGTCTCTCTGGAGCGCGAACTGGCCCGCGTGGAACGCGCCGGCGCGCGAGTCCTGACATGGCGCGACCCCGACTATCCGCGCCTCCTCCGCAACATCGCGGCTTCGCCGCCGGTTCTGTACGTCCGGGGCACCATCCTGTCCCGCGACGAACTGGCGCTGGCGGTCGTCGGCACGCGCAAGGCCAGCACCTACGGCCGCGAGGTGGCCCACCTCCTGACATCGGAGATCGCGCGCTGCGGCGTTACCATCGTGAGCGGCCTGGCGCGCGGGATTGACGGAGAAGCGCATCGGGCCGCCCTATCGGCTGGGGGCCGCACCATCGCCGTGCTGGGTTCGGGCGTGGATGTCATCTACCCTGCCGAGCACCGCGAACTGGCCGAACGCATCACGCGGAACGGCGCCCTGGTTAGCGAGTATCCCATGGGCGCCAAGCCGGAGGCGGGCAACTTCCCCGCGCGCAACCGAATCATCAGCGGCTTGGCGCTGGGGACGCTGGTCGTTGAGGCCGGGCGAGAAAGCGGCGCGCTGCTCACGGCCCGCCACGCGCTGGAGCAGGGCCGAGACGTATTCGCCGTTCCGGGCAACATCCTGGCGGCGGGCAGCCGTGGCGTCAACGAACTCATCCGCGACGGCGCCAAGCCCGTCGTGTGTGCCGAGGACATCCTCCAGGAACTCAACCTGAACATGGTGCAGGAATTCGTAGAAGCGCGGGAGAGCCTGCCCGCCACGAGCAGCGAGGCCCTGCTCTTGCAGCATCTGGCCGCAGAGCCGACCCATGTGGACGAACTGGTGCGCGCCACCGGCATGTCCATCGCCGACGTGAACAGCACACTGGTGATGATGGAACTCAAGGGGCTGGTGCGGCACGTGGGCAGCATGAACTACGTCGCCGTGCGCGAGGGGCGGCAGGGCTATCGCCCGTAACACTTTGTTGGGAAGGGAGATTTGACCATCGCTACGCTGAACATTTTGATCCTGGCGGGCGGACTGGGCACCCGTTTGTGGCCCAGCAGCCGCGAACACATGCCCAAGCACCTTCTGTCTCTGACCGGAGAGCATTCGCTCCTGCGGGAAACCTATCTTCGCATCGCCCCCCTGGTGGAACCGCACCAGGTGTACGTGGCCACGGCCGCGGCCCATGCAGACCAGGTGCGCGACCAATTGCCCGAATTGCCGCCGGAAAACATCCTCGTGGAGCCCATGGGCAAGGGCACGGCCCCGTGCATTGGCCTGGCCGCGCTGCACATGCGGCGCAAGAACCCCGATGCCGTCATGGCATCGCTGCACGCCGACCACGTGATTCTGGATCCCGAAGGGTTCCGCGCGGCCTTGAAGGCGGCGGTTGTCCTCGCCGAGCAGGGCTACATCGCCACGCTGGGCATCACGCCGCGCTGGGCCGAGACCGGCTTCGGCTACATTGAGCGCGGCCAGCCGTTGGATGACGCCGTCGCCATGCCCGCCTACCATGTCATCCAGTTCACCGAGAAGCCCAACGCCGACAGGGCGCGGCAGTTCGTGGAGAGCGGCCGATACTACTGGAACAGCGGCATCTTCGTCTGGAAACTGTCCCGCATCCTGGACGACATGCGGCACCTGCTGCCCGAGTTGAGCGCCGCGCTGGACGAGATAGACTGCGCGCTGGACACGCCCCACGCATGCGCAGTCCTGGAGCGCGTATGGCCCACCATCCAGCCCATTACGGTGGACGTGGGCATCATGGAGAAGGCGCGGCGCGTCGCCGTCATCCCCATCTCCGTCGGCTGGAACGACGTGGGGTCGTGGAAGGCCGTGGCCGAAGTCATCCCGGCGGATGAGGACGGCAACGTCATCGTAGGCGAGAACGTCATCCTGGACACGACCGGCACCCTCATCTGGGGCGGCAAGCGGCTCGTCGCCGCCATCGGCCTGAGGGACATGGTCATCGTGGACACCGACGACGTGCTCCTCGTCTGCCCGAAGGATCGGGCGCAGGACGTGAAGGTCCTTGTGGACATGCTCCGCAAGGCGAACAAGCGACAGTACCTCTAGACGACGCAAAGCGAGGCGCATAACATGGAAGCCTATTGTGTGAAATGCAAAACCAAGCGCGAGATGGTCGGCGCCGAGCCGATTTTCCTCGCCAACGGGCGGGCGGCCACCCGCGGCCAATGCGCCGTCTGCGGCACGACTCTCACGCGCCTGGGCCGCACCGAAGTCCACGACGCCCTGCCCGCCGATCCAGTGCCCAAAGGCGAGGGCAAACTGGTCATCGTGGAGTCGCCCGCCAAGGCCCGCACCGTCGGCAAGTTCCTGGGCAAGGGCTACAAGGTCAAGCCCTCGGTCGGCCACATCCGCGACCTGCCCGCGAACCGCATGGGCGTTGACCTGGAGAACAACTTCAAGCCGCGGTACGTCATCCCCGCCAAGAAGGCCGACGTGGTCAAGGAACTGAAGAAGGAGGCCGCAGCCGCCGCCGAAATCTACCTGGCCACAGACCCCGACCGCGAAGGCGAGGCCATCTCCTGGCACCTGAAGGAGGCGCTGGGAAGCAGCATCCGCGGCAAGCCCGTCTACCGCGTCGTCTTCCACGAAATCACCAAGCCCGCCATAGAGGAGTCTTTTAGCCACCCATCGGGCATCAACCAGCACCTGGTGGACGCGCAGCAAACGCGGCGCATTCTGGATCGCATCGTGGGCTACACGCTCAGCCCCCTCCTGCGCGAGAACCTGGGCCGCAATCGCCTGTCGGCCGGCCGCGTGCAGTCTGTGGCCGTGCGCCTCGTGGTGGAGCGCGAACGCGAGATTCAGGCGTTCGTGCCCGAGGAGTACTGGTCCGTGGACGTGGAACTCGCCAAGAAGCCCGAAGCGGCGAAACGGCGAGGGGACGGACGCCCGTTCCGCGCGGCGTTGGTCAAAGTGCGCGGCGAGAAATTTGAATGCCACCGAGGCGAGGACGCCCTCGCCCTGAAAGCAGACCTGGAGCAATCGCTCTACGCCGTCCTGGACGTGCGCGAGAAAGAAGTGCGGCGAAACCCGACTCCGCCCTTCATCACCAGCACGCTCCAGCAGGAGGCATCTCGGCGACTGGGCTTCTCGCCCAAGCGCACCATGGCCGTGGCGCAGCAGTTGTACGAGGGCCTGCCCATCGGCGACGAGGGCAACGTGGGCCTCATCACCTACATGCGCACCGACTCCACCAACGTGGCCGAGGTGGCCCAACGCGAGGCGCTGGAATACATCGGCAAGAAATTCGGCGGCGAATTCGCGCCGCCCAAGCCCTGGACGTACAAGACCAAGACGAAGGGCGCGCAGGAGGCCCATGAAGCCATCCGCCCCACGTCCGTGTTCCGCGAGCCCGCGGCCATCCGACAGTACCTCACGTCCGACCAGTACCGCCTGTACGACCTCATCTGGAAGCGATTCGTGGCGAGCCAGATGGCGTCGGCCATCCTGGACACCGTCTCCGTGGACATCGCGGCCGACAGTCGCGTGTCGCCCGTGGGCAATCCCAATGCCACCTACGGCCTGCGCGCGACCGGCTCGCGGGTGAAGTTCCGCGGCTTCATGCAGGTCTACATGGAGCGGCAGGATGAAGACGAAGCCGCTGAAGAGGAAGAAGAGAAGATGCTCCCACCGCTGTCGGTGGGCGAGATGCTGGACCTGCGCGGCGTGTTCCCGGAGCAGCACTTCACCCAGCCCCCGCCGCGCTACACCGAGGCCACGCTGGTGCGCGCCCTGGAGGAGAAGGGCATCGGCCGTCCCAGCACCTACGCGCCCATCCTGTCCACCATCCAGGAGCGCGGCTACATTGAGCAGATTGAGGGGCGGCGACTCGTCCCCACCGAGATCGGGTACATCGTCAACGACCTGCTCGTCAAGCACTTCCCGGAGGTGATGGACGTCGGCTTCACCGCCGAGATGGAGAGCCGCCTGGATGAAGTCGCGTCGGGCGAGAAGGATTGGGTGCGTGTGCTGCGGGAATTCTACGAGCCGTTTCGCGCCACCGTGGACGCCGCGCGCAAGAACATAGAGCCCACCACCATCCCCGTGGAGATGACCGACCAGGTCTGCGAGAAGTGCGGCAGCCCCATGGTCATCAAGCGCGGGCGATTCGGCAAGTTCCTGGCGTGCAGCGCCTTCCCCAAATGCCGCAACGCCAAGCCCATCCTGGTGCCCACGGGCGCAAAGTGCCCGGAGTGCGGCGGCGACCTGGTGGAGAAGCGCACGCGCAGGAAGCGAACGTTCTACAGTTGCGCCAACTACCCGAACTGCAAGTTCGCCACCTGGAACAGGCCATTGCCCCAGCCCTGTCCCCACTGCGGGGGACTCCTGACCGAGAAGCCCAAAGCGCCGGGCGTGGCCGTCTGCGCCAAGTGCGGCGAAGAAACGCAGATAACTGAACTGGCAGCACAGCCTGTGCAGAGTTAGGCAGCCGTGTATGCAAACGCAAACCGAGAGCACAAAGCCGTCTGTCCTGCAGATGCACCTGGACCGCTTTGTCGCCTACCTGCAGCACGAGAAGGGCGCGTCTCCGTACACCATCAAGAATTACAGCACCGAGATTCGCGAGTTCATTGACTTTGCGACAGACGAGGACGTGGCCGACTGGTCGGCCGTGGATGTGCCGCTCATTCGCCGCTACCTCTTGTGGCTCAGCAGCCGCAACCTGGCCCAGGCCAGCGTCGCCCGCCGATTGTCCGAACTCCGCTCCTTCGCGCAGTACCTCATGCGCAACGGCGACATCGCGCAGAATCCCTTCCGCCAGGTCTCGCTGCCCCGACTGCCGGAGCGTCTTCCCAGATACCTGGAGTACGGCGAGGTGCTCGCCATGCTCCGCGTGCCCGACATCTCCACCCCCGCCGGGCTTCGCGACCGCGCCATCCTGGAGGTGATGTACGCCAGCGGTATCCGCGTCTCCGAAGTGGCGGGCCTGAACGTCGGCGATTACGAGCGCGATGAGGCGCGGCTGCGCGTGTGGGGCAAGGGCGCGAAGGAGCGAATCGCGTTCCTGGGCGAGCCGGCCATTCGGGCGCTAGACGCCTACATCGCCGACGGGAGGCCGCGCCTGCTGGCCGCCGCCCACCGCCCCACCGCCACGAACGCCCTGTTCGTCAACCGCTTTGGCCTGCGCCTTTCGGTGCGCAGCGTGGATACCCTGGTGCGGGAGACGGCCCGCGCCGCCGGCATCACGCGCCGCGTAACGCCGCACGTGCTGCGCCACACGTTCGCCACCCACCTGCTCAACGGTGGAGCCGACCTCCGCTTCATCCAGGAGATGCTGGGCCATTCGGACATCTCCACCACCCAAATCTACACCCACGTGAGCCAGGAGCGGCTCCGCGAAGTGTACCTGCGCGCCCACCCGCGTTCGCGCGCCGACAACAGCAGCGACAGACTGTCGCCTGGCGCCAACCCCACCACTGTGGCACGCTGATTGCACATGCGAGAGGAGAACGATGAACATGACGGCAACGACTATGGAACGACTCACCAAACTTCGGGGGCGGATGGCTGCGCTAGAACTGCCCGCCATGCTGATTACGCAGCCGCTCAACCGCTACTATCTGAGCGGGTTTTCGGGCTCCGCGGGCACGCTGTTCGTGTCCCCGGACCGCGCTATCCTGCTCACCGACTCGCGGTACACAGAGCGCGCCACGAGCGAGGCGCCGGGCTTTGAGATCAAACTGGAGCGGGACGTGGCTCAGGCCCTGCCCGACCTTCTCGCTCAGGCGGGCGTGAGCCGCGTGGGGTTTGAGAGCGCGCACCTCACCTGCGCGGAGTACAAGGCGTGGGCCGAAAAGGTCGGCGAGGCCGCCCTCGTGCCAACCCAGAACGTGGTGGAGGGCTTGCGGGCCGTGAAGGAACCGGAGGAACTGCACCTCATCCGCAAGGCCGTGGAAATCGCCGACGCCGCCTACGCCCACCTGAAGCAGACCATCCGCCCGGGCATGACCGAGAAACAGATCGCGTGGGACTTGGAGGTCTGGATGCGGACCCACGGCGCGGACGGCATCGCCTTTACCATCATCGTGGGGTCTGGGCCCAACGGCGCCATGCCCCACGCTCTGGCGTCGGATCGCGAAATCCAAGCGGGCGAACCCATCGTAGTGGACATGGGGGCAAGGGTGCAGGGCTACCACTCCGACCTCACGCGGACATTGTGGCTTGGCGAGGCCAATGGCACATTCCGCCAGGTGTACGACATCGTCCTCCGCGCCCAGCAGGCCGCCGAAGCGCGGCTGGCGCCCGGCGTGCCGGGGCCCGACGTGGACGCCACCGCCCGCGCCATCATCACCGAGGCCGGATACGGCGATAACTTCGGCCACGGCCTGGGCCACGGCGTAGGGCTGGCCGTCCACGAGTTGCCCGGCCTCGGCCAGCGCACGCAGGACACTCTCGCGCCCGGGCATGTCGTAACGGTGGAGCCGGGAATTTACCTCACCGGCTGGGGCGGCGTCCGCATAGAGGACATGGCGCTCATCACCGAATCCGGCGCGGAGATCCTGACCAAGGCCGACAAGGACCCGTTCGTGCGGATTTGAGTTGCGGGTGGCGGGCCGCTTGCAACGAAGCGCCCGCCGCCATTCTGAATAGCGGAGGCAGGGCTGTCATCTGGGGCGCGGAGCGCCGAAGAATCTCGCCGACCGAGATGCTTCGCCTTCGCCTCAACAGGACACCA
>JBBIHX010000039.1:7333-21812 GCA_037446815.1 Caldilineae bacterium
CGACCGAGATGCTTCGCCTTCGCCTCAACAGGACACCACGAAAACCGTCATTCTGAGGCGCGAAGCGCCGAAGAATCTCGGCGACCGAGATGCTTCGCCTTCGCCTCAGCAGGACACAGCAGGGAGGTCAACCGACGCACGAGGAGGATTCGGTTCCAAAGTTTCTTGGTAGCCGTCATTGCGAGGGCACAGAGTGCCCGAAGCAATCCCCGGGGTGTGGGATTGCTTCGCTTCGCTCGCAATGACACATGGGGAGTGTGCGCCTACGGTTCACCAACACAAGATGGAACCGACGCGCGCGAAGAGCGTGCGTTGAGTCCAATACGCAGGCGGGCATTGTTCGCAGCGCAATATTGTGCTAGAATGTAGCAACGTCCAGGGTAGTGCGCGGATGGCGGCGACTCCCGTAGCGCGCTCCGCGCAGCAGCACCTCACAACAGGAGGGATGAACATGTTGGCGTCATTCAAGAAGAAGGAAACCCTTGTGGCCTGTGCCGCGGGGCTCATTGTGGGACTCCTGCTGGGCTGGCTTGTCATCGGGTGGTGGCTCTGGCCCGTGAAATGGGTGGACGCCGACCCGTGGGACTTGCGCGCCGAGCACAAGCAGGCCTACGTGGCCATGGTGGCCGATTCCCTGGCCACCAACGGCGACTCGGGCCTGGCCGAGCAGCGCCTCCGCCACTGGGACCGGAAGGAACTCGCCGCGATTCTCCAGCAACTGATTGAGGACCGCCGGGCTCGGCAAATGGGGCTGGAGGCCCAGAACCTGGAGATGCTGCGCGACACGCTGCGGCTGGAAGCGACCGCCCCGGCCCCTGCCCCAACCGCCACCCCTCAGCCGTCGGCCAAAGGCAAGACGGGGTTCGCCCGATGGCTCCCCGTCATCCTGGGCGTCGTAGTGCTGGCGCTCCTCGCCCTGGCCGCCATCGGCTGGCTCACGCGCAAGCAGAGGGGCGCCAAGGGCGCAGCCGTGCGGCGTCCCGCGCCTGCGCCGGAGACCGCAGCCCCGGCGCCTGGGGAGACCATGCGCCTGGCCAGCCATCAGGCCACCTACCGCTTCGGCGAGGCCTCTTACGACGAGTCCTTCAGCATTGAGTCGCCCGAAGGGGAATTCCTTGGCGAATGCGGCATGGGCATCAGCGAGACGCTGGCCGAAGGCTTGCCCAACCGCGTTACCGCCCTGGAAATCTGGCTCTTTGACAAGACGGACATCCGCACCGTAACCAAGGTCCTCATGAGCGAGTGGGCCTACAAGAACCCGGACATGCGCGCCGTCCTCGCCCCCAAGGGCGAACTCCTGCTCGCCGCGCCGGGGGAGGAGATTATCCTGGAAACGGAGCGCCTGCGCCTGAAGGCCACCATCGCCGAGGTCTCCTACGGCGGCGAGGAGCCCGTCAACAGTTACTTTGAGCGGCTCGTCGTGCGCATGGAGCCGTCCCTGAAGCCCGCATCCGAACCGACCGCCGGCTAATCTATCGGCGACAGAGAACGCGCTGCGGAGGGAATCTTCCGCAGCGCGTGTTTTCGCTACACCTGCACCGACGGGTCAAACAGCCGCTGGTGCTCCTGGATGGCAAAACGGTCCGTCATCCCCGCGATGTAGTCGCACACCACACAGGCCAAATCGCCGGTCTGTGAGGCGCGCTCCTCCACCGAAAACGGCAGTTGCGCCGGGTTGCTCATGTAGGCGTGGAACAAATCACCGATCATCCGCTTCGCCTTCTGCGACATGCGCACCATGCGATAGTGGCGGTAGAAGTTCCGCAGCAGGAAATCCTTCAGCGCGCGGTTCTTGCGCCGCAACTCCTCGGAAAACCGCACGATGGGGACGCCCAGGTTGCGCACATCCTCCACGGAGCGAACGTTGTGCTCCGTCAGCAATCGGCTCGTTTCGCTCACCACATCGGTAACCTCCCGCCCGATGAGTTTGCGAATGATGCGATGGCGCGTGAGTTCGTCAAAGGTCCCCGCAGGCGCGCCCACCGCCGCCAGCAACTCCTCCCAGAGTTCCATGCCCCGCAGCATGTCCGGGTGTAGGATGCCCGCCCGAAGGCCGTCGTCCAGGTCGTGGGAGTTGTAGGCGATTTCGTCGGCCACGTTGACGATCTGCGCCTCTAGCGTCGCGGCCTTGTCCGGTTCGTAGCCGGTGGCGGCGCCCTTGTCGTACTCGGTCTCGTGCTTGATCATCCCCTCACGCACTTCCCACGTCAGGTTGAGACCGCGAAATTCCGGGTAGCGGCGTTCCAACTCCTCCACGATGCGCAGGGACTGATGATTGTGGTCAAACCCGCCGCGATCCTTCATGAGTTCGTTGAGCGCCTCCTCGCCCGAATGGCCAAAGGGCGTGTGCCCCAAATCGTGGGCCAGCGAGATGGCCTCGGCCAGGTCCTCGTTGGCTCCGAGGGCGCGGGCGATGGTGCGGGCAATCTGCGCCACCTCCAGCGTATGCGTCAGCCGCGTGCGGTAGTAGTCGCCCTCGGTGTTCACGAACACTTGCGTCTTGTACTCCAGCCTGCGGAAGGCTGTGGTGTGGATGATGCGGTCGCGGTCGCGCTGAAAGGCCGTGCGGTACGGGTGCTCGTCCTCCGGGTACTTGCGACCGCGCGACTGGCCGCTTTTCGCCGCATAGGGGGCCAGCGTCGCCGCCTCTATCTCCTCCAGTTTCTCTCGCGAGTAAATCATCGTCCACCCCCTGCTCTTCAACGGTTCATCATGTCAGGACCACGACCTCTCCCTCTGCGCGCTCTGTGCCTCTCTCTGCCGTGTGCTCCTGCCTACGTGAAAACGCAATCTCCGGCGGGCACCGCACCTCACCCCCCGCCTCTGCCCCTCAGTGTAGTCGGAGTCCGCGCCCGTGTCAACCCGACTTGAACGCTCCCACGCCTTGCGGTATACTTGCGCCGAGGCTACGCACACCCCGAAAGGAGGCCGCACATGGTATTGGGGCCGCGCACATCGGAAGAACGGTACGGGCCGGCGCTGGAGAAGGCGCTGGGAGAATGGAAAACGCGCGAGCCGCAGGAGACCGCCTGGAAGGCTGGCGCCGACTACGACACCGCGTCGGGCCTCGTGTCCCTGACGCTCACGGGCGAGAAGTACACCATCCGCCACCCGGACGGAGAGGTGAGGCTCGTCGGCAGCGACGGTGAGGTGCCCATCACCACGCGCATCCTGCTCCTGCACTACCTGCTCACCGCCGACGGCGCGCCGCCCGCCGGCAGATGGGTCTCATTCCGGGAACTCCCCGACGCGATGGTGTACGACCCCGCATTCCAGGGGCGCGCCAGCCACCGCATTCGCGCCCGCTTCGGCACCGACATAGACGCCTTCCACCGCGCCGCGCAGTCTCTCGGCGGAGACCGCCTCACCTTCGGCGATGCGTCGTACCTGTTCCGCGCCTTGCCGCGCGTGTGGCTGGCGGTCATCGTGTACAAGGGCGACGAGGAGTTCTCGCCGTCGGCCAACGTCTTGTTTGACGCCGCGGCGGCCAACTATCTGCCGACCGAGGACCTGGCGGTGCTAGGCGGGTACCTGGCGTCGCGGCTCATCCACGCCGCCGGCAAATAGGCATGCGATTCCCCCACGCGCTGGTTCCGGGCCGATTCATGGCGCGGGACAATCGCTTCCGCGCCACGGTGGATGTGGCAGGGCGGCTCACGCCCGTGCACGTCCCCAATTCCGGGCGCATGCGCGAACTCCTGGTCCCCGGCGCCGAGGTGCGACTCGCCCCCGCCGCCGCGCCCGGCCGCCGAACTGCTTTTGACCTCGCGCTCGTTCGCGGGCCGGGCGGCTGGGTCTCCGTGGACGCACGCCTGCCCCCGCGCCTGCTGGCCGAATGGCTGCGGAGCGGCGGCGGGGGCGTGCTGGCCGGGTGGCTCCCGCTGGATGCCGAGGTTGCGCTGGGGGATAGCCGCATAGACCTGGTGCTGGGGCGCGGCGACGACCGCTGCTGGGTGGAGACCAAGAGCGTAACCCTCGTGCGCGAAGGCGTGGCCCTGTTCCCCGACGCGCCCACCGAACGCGGCCGCCGTCACCTGAGCGCGCTCGCCGCGCTGGCCAAATCGGGACGGCGCGCGGCGGTGGTGTTCGTGGCCCAACGCGCCGACGCCACCCGCTTCCGGCCCAACGACGAGACCGATCCGGCGTTCGGCGCGGCCCTGCGCGATGCCCGCCAGCGCGGCGTGATGGTAGTGTGCTGCGCCTGCCGCGTCGGCGAGGAGAGCATCGCGGTCATCGGCGAGATTCCCGTGGACTAGCCTCTGTCCCTGTCCCGCTTCAGGAGCGATGCCCGCCGAATCGCGTCGCTCCCGAATTTGTCGCGGATTTCGTCCAGGGTGCGGGCCAGTTTGTCGTCGCGGGGATGGGTATCGTCAAACAGGCCGAGTTGGCGGTAGGGCGCGCTCTCCAGGTTTGCCACGCCAACCCCCACAAGCCTGACCGGTCGCCCCTTCTCCCAGTTCCTCCGCCACAGGTCCAGCGCCGTCTCATAGATGTCGCGAGCCGAGGCGGTGGGCATCGGCAGGGTCTCGCTGCGCAGTACTGTCGTGAAGTCGTGATAGCGAATCTTCAGCCGCACCGTGCGCCCCGCTTGGCCGCTGGCGCGCAGGCGAGCAGCCACCTTGTCGCTCAGGCGGAGCAACTCGTGGCGCAGGAAATCCTCGTCAGTCTGGTCCGTGGCGAAGGTCTCCTCGTTGCTCACCGACTTCGCCTGCCACTCGGTGATCACCGGACTGTCATCCTGACCCAGCGCCCGATACTTGAGCGAGACCCCATGCGGCCCGAATGCCTCCACAAGCGTATCCTCCGACAGGGCCGCGAGGTCTCCGATGGTCTGCACGCCCAGGCGATGCAGCGCCGACGCCGTTACCTTGCCCACGCCCCACAGGCGCTCCACCGGCAACGGCGCCAGAAACTCGGCCTCGCGCCCGTGCTCCACATACACGAACCCGTGGGGCTTGCGCAAATCCGAGGCGATCTTAGCCACCAGTTTGTTGGAGGCCAGGCCCACCGACGCCGACAGTCCCACTTCATCCATGACGCGCTGCTGGATACGCCGCGCCGCTTCCGGTATCGGCCCCCACAGGCGCTCGCACCCCGTCAGGTCCAGGAACGCCTCGTCAATGGAGACTTGCTCCAGCAGCGGCGAGAAGTCCCGCAAGATGGTCATGACCCGCTCCGAGAACTCGCCGTAGACGCGGTGGCGCGGGGTTACCAGGATGGCCTCGGGGCAGAGTTTGAGCGCGCGGGCCGTGGGCATGGCCGAGCGCACCCCGTACTTGCGGGCCGCATACGACGCCGACGACACAACGCCGCGCTGCGCGGGCGCCCCGCCCACGATGATGGGCTTGCCGCGCAGTTCCGGATTCAGCAACTCTTCCACCGACGCGAAGAAGGCGTCCAGGTCTATGTGCAGAATCCAGCGGAGGCGCTCCTCGGCGGGCCGAGCATTCTCTGATTTGCTGTCGGTTCCATGCGATGGGTACGGCATATTTCCCCAAGGGCGACTGCGGCGCGCGGTAGGCAGGCATGCCCTGCGCCCGAACGCGTCGGGAGGCCCGCCCCTATTCTATCGCCTCGCCCCTCCCAGTCAAAAAGGTTTGTTTCACCGCGGAGACGGGGAGCACGCAGAGAAAATCAAGATTCCTCTGCGCTCTCCGCGCTCTCCGCGGTGAGTTTCATCGCACCGCACAGCGATCGCGACGACTCGGTTCCAAACTGTGTTGGTCTGTCCCGCGCACTGCCTCCCCACTCTGTCATGCTGAGCCGAAGGCGAAGCATCTCGGTCAGCGAGATTCTTCGCGGCTTCGCCGCTCAGAATGACGGTAGAGGCCAACAAACTTTGGAACCGTCTCATCGCGACGCGAAAATTGACATCCGCCGCCATCGGTGGCATCCTATCGGCTTGCGAATCCTGATGTGGAGGCATTCTATGGCGCACCGTGGAACCCTCATGGCCATCTACGCGCATCCGGACGACGAGTCGTTCGGCACGGGGGGCACGCTGGCCCTCTACGCCGAGCGGGGCTACCGCGTGGTTCTGGTAACCGCCACCAAGGGCGAGGCCGGCGAGATTCAGGACCCGACTATGCACACCGACGAGCCGATTGCCGAAATCCGCCAGCGGGAACTCAAATGCGCGTGCGAGATTCTCGGGATTGAGGGGCCGCACTACCTGGGCTACCGCGATTCGGGCATGGCGGGCACGCCCGACAACGACCACCCCGACGCCTTTCTCCAAGCCGACTTGGACGAAGCCACGGGCCGCGTGGTAGAAGCCATCCGAATCTACAAGCCCGACGTAATCCTCACCTTTGAGCCAGGCGGCGGCTACGGCCATCCCGACCACGTGAAGGCTTGCGAGGTCGCTACCCGCGCGTTCCACCTGGCGGGCGACCCGTCGCGCTACCCCGACCAGGACCTGCCGCCGTGGCAGCCGAGGAAGTTGTACTACACCGCCCTGCCGCGCCGCCTGTTCCGCGCCATGGCCCAACGCATGCGCGAGGCGGGCGTGGATCCGGCGCAGCGCGGCTACAACTACGAAGAGCGCGGCATGCCCGACGAGGTCATCACCACCGAGATTGACGTGAGTAGTGTGGTGGACAAGAAGGTCAAGGCGTTTCTGTGCCACCGCAGCCAGATTTCGCCCAACGGCATCATCGCCCAACTGCCCACCGAGGCGATGCAGGAGTTCATGAAGACCGAGTACTTCTGGCGCGTCGTGCCCGAAACGCCGACAGAAGGGATTGAGCGGGACTTGTTTGCGGGCCTCTAGGAGAAGGCGGCCAGGATTTGCTGCACCTCCGCGATGGCCTGCTCGCGGCTCCGAAACTGCACCCCGTGCATCCCCAGCGCGCGGGCAGCCTCCACGTTGACGACCATATCGTCCACGAATACCGCATGGGGCGGCTCTACGGCCAACCGCCCCAGAGCGATGCGGTAGATGGCGGCATCGGGCTTCGCCACGCCCTCCTCCGCCGAGATAATCATCTCGTCCACGGCGTCGGCCAGCCCCCACCGCTCCGTCAGCGCCCTGCGCGCGCCGGGCCAGGCGTTGCTCAGGATGGCGGTCTTGTAGCGAGGCCGCAGGTCCCTGAGAAAGTTGGCCAATTCCGCATCGGCGCGGTCGCCCGACCAGAAGTCGCGGCGCAGTTGCCGCAGCATCTCGCCGTCCAGGCCGAACCGCTCGGCCACGTGCGCCCACACGTCCTCGTCGGTGGCCTGGCCCACCGTCGCCCGCTGCGACACAGGCGAGTTGAACACGATGTCCGCCAGTTCTCCCTCGGCCAGCCCGAGGCGCTGCTCCCATTTCCTGCGCCCGCTCTCGTTCTCCGAACGCAGGAGCACGCCCCCCATATCAAAGATGACGGCTTGGATGCTCACGTTCCCCCCACGGCGTGGATTTGCCCCATGATAGGCGGGATGGGCGCGCCTGTCAACATGATGCAGATGCGGATGAGGAGAGACCTGACCCCCTCGTTCCTCCGAAAGCCAGGGGTGAGGGCGTCGCTCCCTCGCCCACTGGGAGAGGGCTGGGGTGAGGGCGTCGCCAGCGCCCTCGCAATGGCGGTTACCCCCAGACCTTGGAACCGCGTCCAGACCCGCCATCCCGACACGCGCAGCGCCCGCAGAATCTCACCCCTCGCCCAAGCCCTCTGCCGGCGGGCCAGGGAATCGCGGCGCCGCGATGAACACCTCGCCGAACAGCGTCTCCTGGTACGCCTCCACCAGTTGCCGCTTGATCATCTCCAGGACGGCCAGGAAGGTTACGATAATCTCCATGCGGCTGCGCGCCCGCCGCACCAAGTCCCGAAAAGCCACCCGACCGCGCCGCGCCAATCGCTCCTGGATGTACGCGATCTTCTCGTCCACCGTGATGATGAGCGGGGCGACCACATTGTTCACGGGCGGAGCGGGCGGGGCGATGGCAAGCGCCTCGCGCACCGCCTCCACCAGCGCCTCCAACGTAACGCCCTCCAAATCCAGCGTCCGGGGCAGGTCCACCGGCGACGCCACGCGCACGAAGGCGCGGCTTCCCTGTTCCTCCAGCGCCCGCAGGTACTCGGCGGCGCGCTTGAATTGCCTGTACAGCAGCAACTGGCGCACTAGGTCATCGCCCGCGTCCTCTTCCTCCTCGTCCGCCGGAATCCCCTGGGGCAGCAGTACCGCTGACTTTATGTAAATCAACTTGGCCGCCACCACCAGGAAATCGGCCAGATGGTCCGGGTTGATGGCCTCGGCGTGGGCAATGTAGTCCAGATACTGCTGGGTAACCTGCGCGAGGGACACCTTGGTGATGTCCAGTTGTTGCTCTTCTATCAGGTGCAGCAAGAGGTCCAGCGGCCCCTCAAAGACGGGCAGTTGAACCTGGTAACCGTCCGACATGGAGCGCTCCTTGTCAGGAGATGACACCTGTATTATACTGACTTCCGTCGGGAACGCACAATGAACCGATAGCGGGAGTCGGTTTCATCTTGTGTTGGTGAACCGTAGGCGCACTCTGATCGTGTGTCATTGCGAGCGAAGCGAAGCAATCCCACGCCCCGGAGATTGCTTCGGGCACTGCGTGCCCTCGCAATGACAGCGACCAACAAACTTTGGGACCGACTCAATAGCGGCCGACACGGATATATGCAGTTGGAGGCTCGCCTTCGCCGTTGGTGAGCCTGAGGCCATGATGAAAGGAGCCCCGCAATGAGCGAGGAGATTCAGCAGCCCACGGTGGCGCAGCAGCCCCCGCCCGTGTCTTCCGACGACGAGCGCGCATGGGCCGCCATCGCCCACGCCAGCGCCCTTGTTACCGTCCTGTTTGGCGTCCTGACCGGCGGAGCGCTGTGCCTGGTCGGCCCCGTCGTCCCGCTGGTCATCTGGTTGGTGTTCCGCGAGCGGTCGCCGTTCGTCGCGCGCCATGCCCTTCAGGCAACCATCTTCCAGGCGTTAGTGGTTGTGCTCACCGCCGTCTTCGGCGTCCTCGGCCTCGTCCTGGTTACGGCGGCGTGGATGGGCACTGCCGCGCTGATGGCCGCCGTGGTGGGCATCTGCCTCATCCCCGTCGCGCTCGTGCTGACCCTGGTGTGGGTCGTTTGCACGCTGGGCCTGCCCGTGGCGGCGCTGGTGTACGCCTGCTACGGCGCCTACGAAGTCGTACAGGGGCGAGACTTCCGCTACTGGCTGGTGGCCAACTGGGTGGACTGACACCCGCGCGCCATCCCGTCATTCTGACGCGCGAAGCGCCGAAGAGTCTCGCCCTCCCATCTGCGCCATCCGCGGATGCAACCCCCGCCCGACATTGCCATGGCGGACAACGTGTGACGCACCTCGGAGGTGCGTTGCACGGAACCCTCACCGCGAGGGGCTAGCCCCCGTGCATGGCCCATTTGCCCCTCTGCGGCGTGGATGACCGCGGCTCGCGACTCGGCTCCATCTTGTGTCGGCCTGTCCCACCCACCGCCTCCCCTCCCTTCGTCATGCTGAGCCGAAGGCGATACGCCCTCGCCCTTTGGGAGAGGGCTGGGGTGAGGGGCGAGATTCTTCGCGGCTTCGCCGCTCAGAATGACAGTGGACGCCAACAGACTCTGGAACGACCACGGCTCGCCCGCAAATTGCAATATCCGCCTCCTGTGCTATAATGGGCGCGGCTCCAAGCCACACCACGCACGAGGAGATGTTCATGTTCAACCCAATCGCCGCCTTCCTGGGGCTCTTCTCCCTGGATATTAGCATTGACCTGGGGACGGCCAACACGCTCGTCTATGTCCGAGGCAAGGGCATCATCATCAACGAGCCGTCCTGGGTGGCCGTGGACAAGCGGACAAAACGGGTTCTCGCCATCGGCAGCCAGGCCAAAGACATGGTCGGGCGCACTCCCGCCAACATCGTCGCCATTCGCCCCCTGCGGGATGGCGTCATCTCCGATTTCGTCGTTACCGAGCGCATGCTCCACTACTTCATCCGCAAGGCGCATGAGAAGATGATCTTCAGTGTGCCTCGTCCGCGGGTAGTTGTGGGGATTCCCAGCGGCGTTACGGAGGTGGAAAAGCGGGCCGTGTCCGACGCGTGCCTGAGCGCGGGTGCGCGGGAAGCCTTCCTGATTGAGGAGCCCAAGGCAGCGGCCATCGGCGCGGGATTGCCCATCACCGAATCCGTCGGCAGCATGATTGTGGATATCGGCGGCGGCACCACCGAGGTTGCCGTCATGTCGCTGGGCGGCGTGGTGGTGAGCCGCTCCATCCGCATCGCCGGCGACGAGATGGACGAGGACATCATCAACTACGCGCGGCAGAAGTACAATCTCCTCATCGGCGAGCGCATGGCCGAGCGGGTGAAGATCGCCATCGGGTCCGCGTACCCGATGCCCGAAGAGAAAACCATGACCCTGCGGGGCCGCAATCTGGTTACCGGCTTGCCCGAGGAGGTGGAGGTCTCCAGCATTGAGATTCGCGAGGCCCTCGCGGGTTCCGTCGCCACCATCGTGAACACTGTGAAAGAGGCGCTGGACGACACGCCGCCGGAGTTGGTGGCCGACTTGATGGAAAACGGCATCGCCCTGGCCGGGGGCGGCGCGCTGCTGCAAGGCATCGCCACGCGCCTGAGCGAGGAGACCCACATGCGCGTGTACGTGGCCGAGAACCCCATGGCGTGCGTGGCGTTGGGGGCCGGCAAGGTGCTGGAGGATTTGGACACCCTGGGCAAGGTCCTGGCCGACAGCCGCCGCAGGCCGAGGAGAGGATAGCGGTCGGCGGTCGGCGAGCGGCACCCGACCACTGGACGGTGTTGCCCTGGGCAGTCTGCCCAGAGCGAGCAGAATGAGCGGTCAACAGGCCGCCATTTGCTGAATGCTGACGGCCGGATGCTGACCGCTGGAGTAGCCCCATGCGTTCGCGAACGGATACACCGAGCGCCCTCATCATCGCCATCGTCCTCCTCATCGTAGCCTTTCTGGTATCCCAGACGGGCCTGATTCGCCCTGTGCGCGACCTGGCGGCGACGCTCCTTGCGCCGGTGCAAGACCAATTCTCCCGCCTGAGCCGCACCGTCAGCGACTGGGTTCAGGGCGGGCGCGACCTGGTGGCCCTGCGCGAGGAGAACCGCGAACTGCGCGCCCAGGTGGACCGCCTGTCGGTGGAGTTGCTCCACCTGGAGGAGGCGAACAAAGAGATTGAGCACCTGCGGGCGCTGCTGGATTTCACCCGGACGTATCCGGCATATCAGTTCAAGGGCGCGGAGGTGGTGGGCCACGCGGTGGGGAGCGGCGCGTCCAACCTGTTCCCCGACCTAGTGCTGGACGTGGGAGCGAGCGACGGCATCCGCCGCAATATGCCGGTCGTAACCGAGCGCGGATTGGTGGGCCGCGTGCTGGAGGTGTACCCCAACGCCTGCCGTGTGTTGCTCATCGTGGACGCGCGCAGTTCGGTCAATGCCATGATTCAGCGCAACCGCGTTACCGGCCTGGTGGAGGGACGTCCGGGCGGCAAACTGGTGATGACGCGCATCCCCCACGACAGCAGCGTGGCCGAGGGCGACGTGGTCATCACGTCGGGGTTGGGCGGCATGTTCCCCAAGGCGCTCATCATCGGCCAGGTGTCCAAGGTCATCCGCGACGAGGTGGGGCTGTACCAGGAGGCCGAGGTGCAGCCCACGGTGGACTTCGGCGGCCTGGAGCGGGCGCTGGTCATCACGAACTTCACCCCGGCCGCGGTGCCGGAGGAGGGGACGCAGTAGGCGCCGTGCCGCGCACCACCCGGCGCCCATTCCTCAGAACGCGCCCGATGCTGAAGCGTCGGGCTGAGTGCACCAAGCCCCGCGGGCTGTCAGCCCCGAAGGGACCTTGCTCATGTAGCGCGGGGGTTTAGCCCCGTGCGGTCTCCCGCCTCCCGCGCGGGTTTCTTCGGCGCTTCGCCCCTGAATGACAGGCCCCGAACCAGGGATAACACGAATCTGCGCGAGTAACGAACGCAGAGCCTCCTGTGTCTCTCCGCGTCCTCTGGGGTGGATTTCCACCATCCTCTTGCCATCCGCGCCGAGCAATGATACTTTGTGGGCAAAAAGTATCATTACCGAGCGCGTGTGCTACCCAAGTATCATTCCGCGTCGCCGGTGAGGATGTCCACAATCGCCTGGGCGACGAACTGGCGGTTGCGGGCGCGCCCCGGTGCCGCCACAAGCACGCCCTCCTCCACCAGGCGCATGACGGTCTGGTTCGCGGCGCGGTGCGTAACGCCGAGGATTTCCTGCACCTGCGGGACGGTTACCGTCGGCGCGACGAACAACTCGTCCACCAGTTTCAGGAGGGAGGCGGCCGTGTACGGGCGCGCTTGCAGCCGCTCGCGCCACCGGCGCTGCAAGTCCTGGAGCCGCCGCGCCCGCGCGATGGCATCCCGCGCTTGCTCCTCCACGCCGCGCAGGAAGAACAGCAGCCAATCCTCCCACGCGCTGCGCTGGCTCACGGCCAGGAGGAGATCGTAGTAATCCCCTCGGTGCTTCTCAAAGAAGGCGCTGAGGTAGAGCAAAGGCAGCGGGAGCAGGTTCCATTCCACCAGCAGAAGCGGGATGAGCAGCCGCCCGATGCGCCCGTTGCCGTCCAGGAACGGGTGGATGGTTTCAAACTGGTAGTGGATGTAGGCCAGGCGCACCAGCGGCGGGTTGCCGTCGTCGGCGTGCAAGTATGACTCCCAGTCCTCTAGCGCGGGGATCATCTGCGACACGGGCGGCGGGACGAAGTCGGCGGTCTCCACGGTGCAGCCGGGGCGGCCGATGTAGTTCTGCACGCGGCGGAACTCGCCGGGGGTCGCCGCGCCGCCGCGCACACCCTCCATCAGGTGCGCGTGCAGTTCGCGGATGAGGCGCAGGCCCACGGGCAACTCGCTCAGGCGCTGCAATCCGTGATTCATCGCGCGCACGTAGTTGACCACCTCGCGAGCGTCCGTGTCGCGGTTCTTGAGCGCGCCGGCCTCGTAAGCGTACACGTCGGCGATGTCGGCCTGGGTGCCCTCAATGCGCGAGGAGAGCACAGCCTCGCGGCGGGTGAACGGGCCGATGAGCAGGTGGGGATTGGGAATGGCGCGGCCCAGCCCGGCCAATTCGCCCAGGGCGCGGTCCGCGTCGGACAGGGCGCGCACCAAAGGCGCCCCAAGCGCGACTGCCGGCGGCAGCGGGTCCGGCACGAACGCCCAGTACGCGCGGTCGTCCTGTTCCAGTTTGAGCAAGCGCCCCGATGGGTTGGGAAAATCCGATGGGTTCATGCGCGCCTCCTGCCAAAGTGCTCGGCTGCGCGCATTGTACACGACGCGGCGGCCAGGTGCAAGCGTCCTGCCCTCGGGCACGCGCGATGCCTCTCCGAGGCGCGTCGCACGTTGCGCCCCGCCTGTCATGGCGAGCGGAGCGAAACCATTGAGGGCAGAGGAGTCTTCACTGCCCCTGTACGGGCGACCGTCCGGCCGCCCGTACAGGGGTGCATTTGCGAACACGTCGCGCCGGACGCTCCCCGCGGGCCCCGTGGCGCAGAAAAGCCCAACACCCGCGGCGACGTCCCGCTAGAACGCGTTGTCGGGCTTCCAGACCTTCCACACCTTGCCCGCCAGATCGGGGCTCGGCTTCAGCGTGGGCTTGCCGGGCTGCCAGCCGGACGGAGTGGCCTCGCCCGTGGCGCGCACGTGCTGGAACGCCTTGAGTTGGCGGATGAGTTCGGACACGTTGCGGCCCACAGGCGGGGTGAGCACCTCCATCGCCTGAATCACCCCGTCGGGGTCAATGAGGAAGCGACCGCGGATGTCCACGCCGGCCTCCTCGTCGTACACGCCGTACACGGTTCCAACCCGACCACCCTGGTCCGACAGCATGGGGTAGGGGATGCCCCCGGGCACCATCTTGGAGAGTTCTTCTTCGTGCCAAATCTTGTGGGTGAAGCGGCTATCGGTGCTAACGGACAGCACCTCGGCGCCCAGCGCCTTGATCTCGGGATACTTGACGGCGACCGCCGACAGTTCGGTCGGTCAAACGAAGGTGAAATCGCCCGGGTAGAAACACAGGATGACCCACTTGCCTTTGTAGTCGGAGAGTCTGACGTTCTTGAACCCGCCGTCTACGAACGCGGGCAACTCAAAATCGGGTGCAGGTTTGCCAACTCTTGCCAACACTTTCGCAACCTCCTTGACCGTTGTGGGCGCCGAAGCGGGAGCCGCCTCCGGCGCGAGGATGGGGCCCTTCGCGGGCTTTACGCATTGATCTTTCGCCTCTGGCATCGGATACCTCCTTTCGTGGGGTGGATTCGGGACACGTCCACGTGCCCCGCCGAAACTCACACCCATATTATACCATAGAGGTGTCAATTTGTCCAGTATTTCCTATAAATTTTAATGTTCAACTTCGCGCACGCGGTGCGGTCCCGCTCCCTGAAACTGCAAAGTGAGTGCTATTCGTGCAGATTCGTGTTATTCGTGGATACAACCCTCGGGTCGGTTCCAAACTGTGTTGGTGAAACGCA
>JBBIHX010000040.1:0-21220 GCA_037446815.1 Caldilineae bacterium
CGCCCCCTCGCAACGACGGTTACCAACCGGCCTCGGAACCGAATCCTTGCAAAGGCCCCGCCGCTGGCCGTCCTCCTACGGCACAATCACCGTCCGGGCGTCGCCCTTGAAATGCTCCAGGTTGTCCATCACCTGGTTGATGGCGGCGGCGTCCAGCGGCACGGTGCGCGCCACCACGTGCGACAGGTCCAGAATCCCACGCCGCGCCAACTCAATCAGCGTCGGCAGTTCCGACATCAGGTGATCGTCCGAACCGATGATTTCGGCCTCGCGCCCGATGAGGTCAAAGTACGAGTCCACCTCAAACGGCTTGCGCGTGATGCCCACCAGCACCGCGCGGCCGAAGATCGCCAGCGACTTCACCGCCTGCTCCATCGTCTGCGGCAGCCCGATGACCTCCAGCGCCACGTCCACGCCGCGCCCGCCCGTGAGCCGCCGAATCTCGGCCACCGGGTCGCCCTTGCCGGCGTCCACGGGGATCGCGCCGAACCTCTCGGCCAGGCGCAACTTGTCGGGGTTGATGTCCACGGCGTACACATCCAGCGCCCCGAACGCCCGCGCAATCTGGATGGCCGACATGCCAAGCCCGCCCGCGCCGAACACCGCCACAGTCTCTCCAGCCTGGAGGCGCGACTTCCGCAGCGCGTGGAATGAGGTGGCCGACGAGCACATGAGGACGGCCCCGTGCTCAAACGGGACATCCTCGGGCAACGGCACGACGCTTCGCGCGGGGATGGCGATATACTCCGCGTAGCCGCCGTCGCGGTGCTTGCCGATCATCTTGCCCTGCACGCAGAACTGCTCGCTCCCGCGGCTGCAGAAGGCGCACTCGCCGCAGGTTACCATATAGTGAACGCAGACGCGGTCGCCCGGCCTCACGTTGGATACCAGCGCCCCCGTCTGTTCCACGATCCCCGCGACCTCATGGCCGAGGGTTACCGGCAGTTCCCGCACCGGCGACGTCCCGGCGCGGTAGTGCACGTCCGAATGGCAGATGCCTGCGGCTTTCACCCGCACCAGCACGTCCCGGTCGCCAATGGCGGGGACGGGGATTTCCTGCATCTGAAGGGGCTTCCCGATTTCCACCAAACGCACAGCCTTCACGTTTATCCTCCTTGGGAGTTCGTTGCATGCGGAGTATGGCAGAAGTGGCCCGCGCTGTCAAGCCGCCGTCCCGCGCCATTCGGTTCCAAAGTCTTTTGGCATCTACTGTCATTCTGAGCGGCGAAGCCGCGAAGAATCTTGCTGACCGAGATGCTTCGCCTTCGGCTCAGCGTGACACAACAGGGCTGTCATTGTGAGCGGCGAAGCGGTGAGGAATCTCCCGCCCTCACCCCCACCCTCTCCCGACGGGCGAGGGCGCCGCGGCCCCCGTCATCCTGCGCCGCGAAGAGCGAAGAATCTCCTCGTCTCCGCGCCCTCCGCGCTCTCCGTGGTGCATCTCAGCCCCCAGTCGCGCCCTGGCCGGACCATCCGCGCGCAATTGCATTTCGCCTGCCCTGTGCTATACTTCGGGGGCAAGAGCCGCAGGCACCACGGCCAACGTCGGGGCCTTGCGCCACCCGCGAGGAGGCACATGGATCGCTCGCTACGTCTGCTGTACATCCAACGGTTGTTCTATCAGAATCCGAGGGGCTACAAGGCCTCGGAACTGGCGCGTTTGTGCGGTGTAGACCCCCGCACCATCAACCGCGACTTGCAAGACCTCCAGGACGAGCCGTTTCGGCTTCCCCTGGTGGCCGAACCCGACTGGCGCTGGCGGCTGATGAAAGGCCACCGCTTCACCCTGCCGCCCATCCACTTCTCCCTGCAGGAGGCCGCAGCCCTGTATGTGGCAGCGTGGCTGCTGGACAGGATCAGCGACGAGCCGAACCCATTTGTTGTGCGGGCGCTGATGGCCCTGGCCGATGCGCTCCCCGCCGAGATTGGGCACGTCATCCACGAGTTGGTCGCCGACCGCATCGGCGAGGAACAATCGCCCTTCGCCCACGCCTTTGAGGTCGTAACCCTGGGGTGGGCCACCGGGCGCAAGGTGCGGATGCGCTATCGCTCGCTGCACAGCGAGGAGATTCGCGACACGGTACTGGAACCGTACCTGGTGGTACCCTCCTGGCCGAGCCACGCTATCTACGTCATCGGCTATGCCTCCCATGCGGGAGAGGTGCGCACGTTCAAATTGGAGCGCATCCTAGAGGCCGAACTGCTGGAGGAGACCTTCACCGTGCCTGAAGGGTTTGACACCGCCGCCCTCGTGAAGAACGCCTGGGGCATCATGTGGGGCGAGGAGACCCAGGAGGTCGTCCTGCGATTCACTCCGGCCGTTACACGGCGCGTGAAAGAGGGCCACTGGCACGAGACTCAAGAAACAGAGGACTGCGACGACGGCGGGTGTGTCGTCCGCTTCCGTGTCGCCCATCCGGGCGAGATGAAATCGTGGATACTGGGCTGGGGCGCCGATTGCGAAGTCCTCGCGCCCCCATCGTTGCGCGCGTTGGTCGCCGAGGCGCATCGGAGCGCCGCCGCCCTGTACTCGGCATCGGAACCGGCTTGACACCCCCGCGCCGCGATCCGGCGCGCGGATGGAGGGTTGCTGTGGAGAACAAGATACGGGTCATTCTGGCCGATGACCACGCCCTGGTGCGCCAGGGCATCCGCCAATTCCTGGAAGAGGCCGAGGACATCGCCGTTGTGGCCGAGGCCGCCGATGGGGCTGAAGCCGTTCGGCTGGTGGACGAGCACCGCCCCGATGTCGCCATCCTGGACGTGCAGATGCCGAAGATGACCGGCATTGAAGCGACGCGCCAAATCAAGGGCCGCTTCCCCGGCGTGCGCGTGCTCATCCTCACCGCGTATGACGAAGATCCCTACGTGTTCGCGCTCCTGCAGGCCGGCGCCGATGGGTACATCCTGAAATCTGCCGACGCCGATGCCCTGCTGGATGCCGTGCGGAAAGTCCACCGAGGCGAGCCTGCCCTGAGCCCAGAGGTAACGGAGAAGGTGTTGCGGCAGTTGCAGAAAGGCGGCCCCGCCCAGGCTGCAGGGCAGGTGGAACCGCTGACGGCGCGGGAGGTTGAGGTGCTGCGGCTGGCGGCCCAGGGGCTAACCAACCGAGCCATCGGGCGCGCGCTGGGCATCAGCGATCGCACCGTGCAGGGACACCTGGCCAACATCTACGGCAAACTCAACGTCGCCAGCCGCACCGAGGCCGTTACCGAAGCGCTCAAGCGCGGCTGGATCGTGCTGGAATAGCCATGAGCGACCCCATGCCCCCGCCCCGCGGCAAATGGTATCGCCGCCTGGAAGTGCAACTATGGCTATGGGCCATCCTGCCCCTGACGCTGGCCCTCGTCGCCTTCACGTTGACCGGCGTCTACAGCCACCAGCACGCCATGCACGACTTCGTGGCCGAGCGCGATTCCGCCATGGCCAGCCTGTATGCCAGGCAGATTGAAGACGGCCTGGCGCATGGGGCCGTCTATCTGGACGGCACGGGCCTCTCCCTTCTCATCCGCGACGCGGGCATCGGCAAGCGCGGCATCATCTACGTGGTGGATGATGCGGGGCGGGTGGTCTTTCACCCCGATCCATCCCTGGCACGCGCAGATATGTCGTCCAACCCCGCCGTGCACAGCGCCCTGCAGTCGCTCACAGGCAGCGCAGCGGGCCGCTTCCCCGACGGGACAGAGACCATCGCCTCGTTCGCGACGGTGGGAGAAACCCGCTGGCGTGTCATCGTGGAAGAGCCGGTGGACGACGTCATCGTGCCCATCCTGCGGTTCTCCAGCCTGATGCCCGTTCTCGTCGCCGCCGCCGTGCTCCTGTCCGTCATCGTGCTGTACTTCTCGCTGCGCACCATCGTGCGCCCGCTCCAGCGCCTGGCGGGCGCGTCGGCGCGGATCACCGGCGGCGAGTTCTCCGGCCTGCAGATTGATGTGGGCGGCGTGGAGGAAATCCGTGATCTCCAGCGCGCGCTCCGCGACATGATTGACCGCATCCGCCGCTACCAGGAATCCATGCGCGACTACATTGAGGGAATCACGCGGGGGCAAGAGACGGAGCGGGCGCGCCTGTCGCGGGAGTTGCACGACCAGACGGTGCAAGACCTCATCGCCATGACGCAACGGTTGCAGTTGGCCTCGCGTGCACTGGAACGCGGCGACGTGCCCGCGGCCCTGAACACCTTGCGGGCGACGCGCGCCCTGGCCCAGAACACGCTGGACGAACTCCGCAGGCTCATCCGCGCATTGCGACCGGTCTATCTTGAAGACCTGGGGTTCCTTCCCGCGCTGGAGATGTTGGTGCGCGAGATTCAGACGCCCGCCGCCGAACTCCACATGCACGGAACGCCGCGCCGACTCGCCCCCGATGTGGAACTGGCCGCCTTCCGCGTGGCGCAGGAGGCTCTGGCCAACGCCGTGCAGCACGCCAAAGCCACGCGCGTTACCCTCACCGTCTCCTTTGGCGAGCGCGACCTGACGCTGTCGGTGGAGGATGACGGCGCCGGCTTCTCCCTCCCCGATGGCCCCGATGTCCTCACCCGCGAGAGCCATTTCGGGTTGGTGGGCATGCGCGAGCGCACCCTGCTGCTGGGCGGGACGCTGGACATCCAGTCCGAGCCTGGCGCGGGCACGCGAATCACGGCCCGCTTCCCGATAGGCGAGGAATCGCCCCGCACCTGAATGCAAATCGCCCCGGAGACCGCGCCGCTTACCCGGTCGCCAACCCCGCCATTCTGCCTATACGCCATCCCGCCACAACCCCCTGTTCGCCCGCTGCGTTCTGCGTACAATGGGCGTGTAACATAACAGACATAGGGAGGATGACAACACATGAGAGTTAGATGGATTGCCCTCACCACCATCGCGGTTACGGTCGTTGTGGTTCTGGGGCTGATGGGCGCGGCCTGGTATTTCAGCAACCGCACCGTGGCCCAAGCCCAAAGCCCTCTGGCCCCTTGGGGGCGCGGGGGAATGATGGGCGGATTCTTCGGCGGGAATACCGTCGGAACGGGCACCCCCACACCGCAAGGTCAGCGGCCAGGCGCATGGGGCCCGATGGGGATGATGGGACGCTACTACGGCAGCGCCTACGGCGTGTCGGGCATGCCGTGCAGCGGCGGGTTCGCGACGCCGGCCAACCCGAGCGGCGAGCCGATTACCATCGCGCAGGCCCGCGAGGCCGTGGAGAAGTACATCGCCAGTCTGGGCTACAGCAACCTTGTCGTGGATGAAGTCATGGAGTTCACCCAGAACTTCTACGCCATCGTCAAGGAAACCGATACCGGCACCGGCGCCATGGAACTGCTGATAGACAAGTATTCGGGCGTTGTGGGGCCGGAATACGGGCCCAACATGATGTGGAACGCCAAGTACGGGATGCACCCCGCCGGCGCGCCCTCGTGCTGCTCCGCCGGAAGCACGGCCACAACGACGATGACCGTAACGCCGGAAGAGGCCCTCAACATCGCGCAGCGGTGGCTGGACACCTACAGGCCCGGCACCACGGTGGAGTCTCACGCTGACCCGTTCTACGGCTACTACACCATCCACACGCTGAAGGATGGCAAGATCAGCGGCATGTTGAGCGTGCACGGCTCAACCGGCCAGGTGTGGTATCACAACTGGCACGGGGACTTCGTGCAGATGATCGGCGAAGAGTCCTAGCCTCACGCACACCAGCACGAACTTTATCGCACGAAGGCATCCGGGGCCTCCAGAGGGCTCCGGATGCCTTTTGCTGCCGTGGGATGCGACCGACGACCCGCGAACGCGCCAGAGGCGTAGACGCCAGCCGCCCCACACGGAGCGGCCGCGCCCATGCGATGCGCCTCCGAACCCCCCGCGGATTTGCGCTCAGGTCCCCGTGCGCAGGGGCTGCTGCGCGCTACTTGAACTTGAACGCCGCCTGCATGTACTCAAAGATCTTCAGGTTCGCGTCCAGGTCCTTCTCCGGCGTGGATCCCATGAGGACCAGCACCGTGCCGTCGTCCCGCTTCGCCATGACGATGTGGGCGCCCATCTTGCCGATGTCCGGGTCTGTGCCCGTGGCGATGAGCAATTTCCCCTTGGCCCCGCTCACGGTCGTATCGCCCTGCTTGATGATCTTGACGTCCGGCTCGCTGGTGATGTCCATATCGGCCATGGCGGCGTCCAGGTCATCCAGCCCCATGGAGCCGGCCATGGACGACGGCACAACCATCAGGACGAAGATGGGGTTGTCCTTCGCCACGCTTGTAAAGTCAAAATTGGTCAGATCTGTGGCCTCAATTTGCCCCGCGGAGAAGAACGCCATGCTGACGCCCATCATGTCCAGGCTGTTCTTCTGCCAGGCGCTCGGGTATTCCAACACGAAGGTGTCGGTCTCGTACTTCTGCATGGCGACGGGAGGCTTGCCGGCGCCACCCCCGCCGCCTCCGCAGGCCGCCAGCAGGACGGCGGCCGCAACGAGGGCCACAACCAGGTACCGTTTCTTGTTCATACAATCTCCTTTCGCAGTCGCGGCAGAGGGGCACCGCATGGGGCATTCTACCACCGACTGATGGGCGGCGCAAGCCCATCTCGCTTCGCCCGCGAGGACAGATGGGCTGCAACGTGCGACGCACTTCCGAAGTGCGTCGCACGTTATCTATTCGCGTGGATTCGTGCCACTCGCGGTTACAAGAACCGTCATCCTGACGCGCGGAGCGCCGAAGGATCTCGCCCTATCCGCGCAATCCGTGCCATCCGTGGATACGGCGGGCTACCGCACCTTGCCACGCGCCAGCGACGCGAAAATCCCCCCGAAGCACAAGGCCGCGAACGTAACGAAGGCGGTATGCGCGGCCTGCACAAACCGCGCGTAGTGCATCGGCGTAATCTGCACGCGCCCCACCATCAGCGTCAGGATGAGCATCACGATGCCCATGCTCAACATCTGGCCGATGATGCGCATGGTCCCTTGGGTTGCCGAGGCCACGCCGTAGAACCGCCGCTCCACGGAACTCATGATGGCGTTCGTGTTCGGCGAGGAGAACAGCGCGAACCCCAGTCCGAGGAACAGCAGGCTGGCGACGATGAACGACAGGGGCGTCGTCGCGTTCAGCAGCGTCAACAGGACGAGGCCGACAACGTTGAGGGCCATGCCGATGGAGGCAACAATGCGCGGCTCTATGCGGTCGGACAAGCGGCCCGCCAGCGGCGAGAAGAGCGCCTGCATCGCCGGCTGGGCGATGAGCACAAACCCCGCCTGTTGCGGCGTGAGGGCCTTGATGTACTGGAGGTACAGGCTGAGGAGGAATCCGATGGCCGCCGTAGCCGCGTAATTGATGAGGGCGGCCACGCTGGAGAAGGCAAAAACGCGGTTGTAGCGGAACAGGGCCACATCCAGGACGGGATAGGAAGCGCGCGATTCCCAGACGGCGAATGCGGCGATACCCGCCAGCCCCGCCGCCACGAGGGCCGCCCCCAGCCCCCCTGGCAACTGCGAGAAGCCGTACACCAGCGCGGCCAGCCCCACGCCGTAGATAGCGGACCCCGCCCAGTCAAACGGTTCCCCTCTCGCCTCGGCCCACTCGCCTTTGAGATTGGCCACGGTGAAGGCGATGATGAGGGCGCACAGCGGCACGTTGGCGAAGAACACGCTCCGCCAGCCCAGGTTCTGCGTCAGCAGTCCGCCGAGCACCGGCCCCAGCGACAGGCCTAGGTAAACCGATGCCACGTTGATGCCCAGCGCCTGGCCTCGCTGCTGCGGCGGGAAGACTGACGTCAGGATCGCCATGCCCGTGCCGAAGAGCATGGCCCCGCCGATGCCCTGGAGCACGCGCAGCAGGATGAGGGCCATGCCCGACGTGGCGAGGCCGCACAGAAGCGAGAAGAGGCCGAAGATGACCACGCCCCACAGGAACACCTTCTTGCGCCCGTGGATATCGGCGACGCGCCCGAAGGGCACGAGGAACATGGCCGAGGACAGGCTGTAGGCCATGGCGATCCAGGAGAGCGTTACGGCGTCCATGGCCAACGCCTTGCCGATGGACGGCAGGGCAATGTTGATGGCCGACCCCATGAACGGGGTGAGGAACGAGCCCGTAGACACGACGATGAGGGCAGTGCGTTTGCTGACGGCGTTCTGCATGGCGCATGCTCCGACGTGAGATCCTCGTGGGCGCGGGGTGTGCCCGGCCCGCCACACGTGTGCAGCCACCATTGTAGCACCGTCGCCACGCAACGCCAAACCGCCCGCCTTTTGACGTACCCGCGCCGCGGTGCTATACTTCGCCCACGCCATAGCCTGCAAAGACGCAAATACCAGACTGCACGAAGGAGAGTAGTCGTATGGCTGAGAAAATGCGCGCCGTGCGCAAGGTCCGGCCCGGTCCAGGGCTGGAAATGACCGAGATTGACATCCCTCGCATCAAGCCCAACGAAGTCCTCGTCAAGGTCCGCGCCACATCCATCTGCGGCACCGACGTGCACATCTACAAGTGGGACGCCTGGTCCCAGAGCCGCATCAAGCCGCCCATCACCATCGGCCACGAGTTCTGCGGCGACGTGGTGGAAGTGGGCAGCGAAGTCCGCTCCCTCAAGGTCGGCGACTTCATCTCGGCCGATAGCCACATCTACGACGGCACCTGCCACGTCTGCCGCAACGGCCAGCCCCACATCTGCCAGAACCTGGTCATCTTCGGCGTGGACACCAACGGCTCCTACGCCGAATACGTGGCCGTGCCCGAAACCTCCGCCTGGAAGAACGACCCGGACCTGGACCCCGCCATCGGCTCCATTCAGGACCCGCTGGGCAACGCCGTGTACGCCGTCCTGTGCGAACCCATCACCGGCAAGTCCGTCGCCATCTTCGGCGATGGCCCCATCGGCCTGTTCGCCATCGGCGTGGCGCGGGCGTCGGGCGCGAGCCGCATCTACCACGTGGGCAAGTACCCCGCCCGCATCGCCATCGGGCAGCAGATGGGCACTGATGTCGCCATCAACGTCGCCGATGGTGGCGTGGTGGAGCGCATCATGGACGATACCCACGGCCTGGGCGTGGATGTCGCCATTGAGATGACCGGCAACCAGACCGCCGTGGATCAGTCGCTGGCCGTCCTGCGCAAGGGCGGGCGCTGGGTCGCCTTCGGCATCCCCTCCCAGCCCATCACGATTGACCTGAACAAGAGCGTCATCTTCAAGGGCATCACCATCTACGGCATCAACGGGCGGCAACTGTGGCAGTCCTGGATGCAGATGCAAGGGCTGTTCCGCGCCGGATTTGACCCATCCCCTGTGATCACGCATAAAATCAAACTGGATGAATTCCAGAAGGGGTTTGACCTGATGACGGCCTCGGATCGCCAGGCCGCCAAAATCGTCATGTATCCGTAGCCATTAGCCCATAGCCATTAGAGAGGAGCGACTTCAGGACTATGACGACCGACAAATTCGCGTTTATTGACGAGGAAACCGCCGCGCTCAAGGAGCAAGGCCTGTATATCAACATCCGCACCATCGGCTCGCCCCAGGGCGCCTGGACGGTGGTGGACGGGCGGAAGGTGCTCAACTTCTGCGTCAACAACTACCTGGGCTTCGCCAATCACCCCAAACTCAAAGAGGCCGCCAAGCGCGCCATAGACGAGTGGGGCGTGGGGCCTGCCGCCGTCCGCTCCATCGCCGGCACCATGACGCTCCACGTGGAGTTTGAGAAGCGCATGGCCGCGTTCAAGGGCGTGGAGGCCGCCGTGTCCTTCCAATCGGGCTTCTGCGCCAACCTCGCCGCCATCCCCTCGCTGGTCGGGCCGGAGGATGTCATCTTCTCCGACGAACTCAACCACGCCAGCATCATTGACGGGTGTCGCCTGTCGCGAGCCAAGATCGTGCGCTATCCCCACTGCGACCCCGACGGGCTGGAGGAGGTCATCCGCGCCGAGCCGAAGACCTACCGCCGCGCCCTCGTCGTTACCGATGGCGTGTTCTCCATGGACGGCGACGTGGCCCCGCTGGACAAACTGTACGAAGTAACCCAGCGCCACAACTTCATCCTCATGGTGGACGATGCCCACGGCGAAGGTGTTCTGGGCAAAGGCGGGCGCGGCATCGTGGATCACTTCCACCTCCACGGCAAGGTGGATGTGGAAGTAGGCACGCTCTCCAAGGCGTTCGGCGTTGTCGGCGGCGTGGTCGCCGGCAGCCAGCGCGTCGTGGACTACCTGCGGCAGAAGGCGCGGCCGTTCCTATTCTCCAGCGCCGTAACCCCTGCCGATGTTGCCGCGTGCATCGCCGCGGTGGACGTGCTGGAGGAATCCACCGAATTGGTGGATCGCCTGTGGGACAACACGCGCTACTTCAAGAGCGAGATGAAGCGCCTGGGGTTTGACACGGGCGTGAGCACTACGCCCATCACCCCCGTCATGCTCGGCGAGGCCCCGCTGGCCAAGGAGTTCTCGCGGCGGCTGTTTGAAAACGGCCTGTTCGCCATGGCGCTGGGGTTCCCCACCGTGCCCCGCGGCAAGGCCCGCATCCGCGTCATGATCTCCGCCGTCCACACCCGCGACGACCTGGACAAAGGGCTGGAGATCTTCGCGAAGGTGGGGAAGGAGTTGGGCGTCATCTAGTGCGAGGCGTTCGGAGCGCACCCTGGCTGCGATCGCGCCGCGCCTCTGCGGTGCAGGAAGGTTCACCGCGGAGAACGCAAAGCACGCAGAGAGTACGCAGAATCTGTCCTGTGTTTCTCTGCGTCCTCTCTACGTCTCGGCGGTGATAAGAACCCGTAGGGCGCTACGGCTGCTCCGCCTCGCTGTCCAGCCGCTTCTTCACGCGCTGGAGCCAGTACACCGCGAGCGCGTACAGAATCGCCACGACCGGCACGCCGAACAGCAGCCCCCAGAACCCCATGAGGATCACGCCCAGCATCGTCGCCGCGATGATGAGCAGCGTGGGCAACCCCATCGTCTCGGCCATGATGCGCGGGATGATGACATGGAGCAGCACCTGCTGGAACGCCGTCGCCGCGATAATCAACCAGAGGGCCGCGCTCGGCTGCTGGAACAATGCCACGATGCCGGGGAGAAACATGGCAATCGGCGCGCCCACCAGCGGGATGAGCATGACGATGCCGCTAATCCACGCGACCACCAGCGCCGACGGCACACGCGCAATCAGCATGGCGAACAAGGCGAACAGGCCGTAGATGACTGCCATGAGCACCTGGCCCCGCACAAACCCGCCGAAAACCCGATCCACCGTCCGCGACGCGAAGGCGAGTTCGTCCTGGAACCGCTGGGGCACCAGGCCCGACAACTCGGTCATCAGTCGGCGGCCGTCCAGCACGGTGTAGAAACTCACGGCCAGCACAAGAAGCGAGAAGGTTACGAACGACGCGATGGCGCGCGCCGCCGTGATGAGGTATTGAATCGCCTGGCCCAGCAACACCTCAGCGCGCTGGCGCAGGAGGGTCTCATCGTACAGGGATGACAGGGAGATGGCAATGTTGCGCTCGGCCAACCACCGATCCACCGACGCCAGGAAGTCGGGCGCGCCGGCGATGATGCTGGGGATGCGCGCGCTGATTTGGGTCAGTTGGCTCACCGTAAGCGGAACCAGGTACACAGCGCTCAGGATGAGAATGGCCACCAGGCCCAGGTACACAACGGCCAGCGCGACCGTTCGCCCGACCCGCAGGTCGCACAACCGGGTCGCCCGCGCCTCGCCGAAGACGCGGCAAAGCACTCGCCGCAACCAACCCGGCGCGTGCAGTTCTGCCAGCCAGCGCACCGCAGGCTCCAGCACATAGGCCACCAGCAGCCCAAGCCCGAAGATGAGAATCACCTCGCTGACCGATGCCAGTGCTCCCCACACCTTGTCCAACAGGTACAGCGAGGCGATGATGATGACAAGAACCAGCGCGATTTTCGCCAACTTCTCTATGCTCATGCCGCGCCTCCGTGGCCGTTTTGCCCATTGTACACGAAGATAGGGTTACGAATCAACCTTGACGCTCGCGCATGAATGTGCTATGATGGCAATGTCCTGAATCGGTTCGCCAAATCATCATGCTGCGAGGCAGCGGAGGAGGACGCCATGTCCACAAGAAGGGTGATGCTCGTCTTGGCGGTTGTTCTCACCCTTGTGGTGGGGCTTACGGCATGCACACGGCCCAAGCCGCCGGTGGCCGAGACCGAGACCCCCGTCTCCAGCGCCGCGGGGGTTGAGGCGCGGGCTACGGTGCCCCCGGGCACTCCGGCCGTTGTCCCCACCGGTGCAACCGTCATCGCCGTTGGGCCTACGCCCACCTACGAGATGCCCACGCTGACGCCGTCGCCTGGGGCCAGCGCCACGCCGGTCCCGACCGCTAGTCCCGCCGCGCCGACGGCCACGCCCGCCCCCACGGCGACGCCCGTCCCCGTCCAGCACGTTGTCCAATGGGGCGACACGGTGTACTCGCTGGCGCGGCGCTACGGCACGACGGTGGAAGCCATCGCGCAGGCCAACAATCTGCCGCCCAACTATCTCATCAAGGTCGGGCAGGTGCTCATCATCCCCGGCGCCCCCGTCTCCGCCGAGGTGTATGTGGTCAAGCCGGGCGACACCCTGTACAGCATCGCGTCGCGGTATGGCATCTCCTGGCAGACCCTGGCGTCGGTAAACCGCATCCTGAACCCGACCCTGCTGCAGGTGGGCCAGCGGCTCGTCATTCCGTCGGGGGGGACGACCCCACCGCCTGGCGCCAAGACTCACATCGTCAAGCCCGGCGAGACCCTGTACCGCATCGCCCTGATGTACGGCAAGTCGGTGCAGGAGATCGCCCTAGCCAACAACCTGGCCAACGTCAACATCATCTATCCCGGCCAGCAGTTGATCATCCCGTAGCGCCATGCTAGAGCGCGTGCTCACAAGCCACCTCGTCTACGACGGGCGGTTGCTCCGCCTGCGTGTGGACGAGGTGGAATTGCCTAGCGGGCGGCGCACCACGCGCGAAGTTGTGGAGGCGCGTGGCGCTGTGGGCATCGTCGCGCTGGACGATGAGGGGCGCGTAGTCCTGGTGCGGCAGTACCGCAGGCCCGCCGAGCGCGAACTGTGGGAGATTCCCGCGGGGACGCTGGAGCGTGGGGAAGATCCCTCCGACTGCGCCCGCAGGGAGTTGGCAGAGGAGACCGGATTCGCCGCCCGCGAGATTGTGCCGCTCGCCGGGTTCTACACTTCGCCGGGCTTCTGCGACGAGTGGATGCACCTGTTCCTCGCCCGCGGCCTGTCCGAGGGCGACCAGGCGCAAGAATGCGACGAGTTCATCCACGTGGCGCTGGTGCCTCTGGCCCAGGCCCTCGCCATGATCCGCACCGGCGACATCTGCGACGCGAAAACCATCGTGGGGCTGCTCCTGGTGGCCGCCCGTCCGCAGGGTGAAGGCAGAGCCCTCCCTCGCCCGCCGGGAGAGGGCTAGGGTGAGGGCAGAGGCAACGGCCCGCGCACACCATGACACAGGAGGCACGCACCATGGCACTAAAGACCGGCAAAGAGTACATCGCCTCGGTTGAGGCCCTGGGCCTGGAGGCCCACATCCTGGGCGAAAAGGCCGATGACCTCACGCGCCACCCCCTCGTCGCGCCCTCGCTGCGGGCCGTCGCCGTAACCTACGACTGCGCCCACGACCCCGACACGCGCCCACTCTTCCGTGCCTACTCGCCCCTCATCGGCGACGAGGTCAACCGCTTCACCCACCTGCACCAGAGCACCCAAGACCTCATGGACAAGGTGCGGATGCAGCGCCACTGCGGCAACCTGACCGCGTGCTGTTTCCAGCGGTGCGTCGGCATGGACGCGGCCAACGCCGTCTTCAGTGTAACGTATGAGTGCGACCAGGCCCACGGCACCGACTACCACCGGCGATTCCGCGAGTACTGGAGCCACGTCCAGCGGCATGACCTGGTGGTGGACGGCGCGATGACCGACCCCAAGGGCGACCGCTCCAAGCGCCCGTCGGAACAGGCCGACCCCGACCTGTACCTGCGCGTGGTGGAGCGTCGCCGCGACGGCATCGTCGTGCGCGGGGCCAAGTTCCACCAGACCGGCATGGTCAACTCGCACGAGATCATCGTCATGCCCACGGCGGCGATGAGGCCGGGCGAGGAGGACTGGGCCGTGTGCTTCGCCGTGCCCACCAACACCCCGGGCATCCGCTACATCTACGGCCGCCAGGCCAGCGACACCCGGAAACTGGAGGGCACGCTTGATGTGGGCAATCCGACCTTCGGCGGGCAAGAGGTGCTCACCGTCTTTGAGGATGTGTTCGTGCCCAACGAGCGCGTGTTCCTAAACGGCGAAGTAGACCAGAGCGGGAAACTGGTGGAGCGGTTCGCCGCGTACCATCGGCAGAGTTATGGCGGGTGCAAGGTCGGCGTGGGCGACGTGCTCATCGGCGCGGCGGCTCTCATCGCGCGGATGAACGGCGTGGCCGCCGCATCCCACATCCGCGACAAGATCGTGGAGATGATCCACCTCAACGAGACGCTCTTCGCCTGCGGCATCGCGTGCTCCACGTTGGGCCATCGCACCGCCGCCGGCAACTATGAGGTGGACCTTCTGCTGGCCAACGTGTGCAAACTGAATGTAACGCGCTTCCCCTACGAGATGGCGCGGCTGGCCACCGACATCGCGGGCGGGCTGCTGGGCACGCTGCCGTCGGCGCGCGACCTGGACGACCCCGTGGCCGGGCCGTACATCCGCAAGTACCTCGCCGCCGCCGAGGGTGTGGATGCCGTGGACCGCATCAAGGTACTGCGCCTGATTGAGAATCTGGTGGCGGGCGCGGGGGCCGTGGCCTACCTCATAGAGTCCATGCACGGCGCCGGCTCGCCCATGGCTCAACGCATCATGCTGGCCCGCCAGGGCGACGTGGACGGCAAGATCGCCCTCGCCAAGCGCCTGCTGGGCATCCGCTAGCGCGTCAGCACGACAGGGCATCGCACCCCGGAGCCGAGGGAGCGCGACTCGGTTCGCCGATTCGGTTCCAAAGTCTCTTGGTAAACGTCATGGCGAGAGCGCGGGCGACGCCCTCACACCAGCCCTCGCCCAGTGCGCGAGGGGGCGACGCCCACATCCCAATCCTGTTCGCGTGGATTCGCGTTATTCGCGGTTACAAGAACCGTCATTCTGAGGCGCGAAGCGCCGAAGAATCTCGCGGCCCTATTCGGGCAGAGTCGTTTTCTTGGCGGCTACCAACGCGGCCTGCTAATACTCCGTGATCTCCCCGCCCGATATGGGCCGCGCGCCGCCGCCCAGGTCCAGCGGGTGGTCCATCCCCGCCTCTATGTCCCCGCTGATGCTGTACGGCCCCGCGAATGACCAGTATCCCGGCCCGTTCTGATCCTGGAACGTGAGGGTGTGTACTGCCTTCGCCCCCTTGTACCCATACTTGGAGGGCAAAATCATCCGCAGGGGCGAGCCGTACTCGTCGGGCAAGAGTTCGTCGTTCATCTTGAGGACGAACAGCACCCGGGGCGCGCGCAGTTCCTCTATGGAAACCACTTCCCAGTACTCGTCGGCGCAATCAAAGCGAACGTGTGTCGCCGTCGGCAGAGGCTTGACCAGGGCCGCGAGCGTGTCGTAGGTGAACCCCTCCCATTTCGCCTTGGCCGACCAGCACTCCACGCATTTCATGCGGGACACCTGCGCCACGGTGGGCCAGCCGAGGACCGTGGCGTAGTCAAACTCGCTCGGATTCTCCACCATCCCCTGCACGCGCAATCGCCATGCGTTGCGGTCCGGCGCGGGGAAGGCGCGGTAGTACCGGATGAAGAACCCCGGGCGGTTCTCGTTGCCCAGCAGTTTGGGGCCGGGGGCGGGCGTCGCGGTCGGCGGCGCGGGCGTGGGCGAGGGTGCCGGCGCACCGGCCGAGGGCGTTGCCACGGGGGGCGGCGTTACCTCCACGCGGATGCCGAGGCATGCCCGCAACAGCGAGGCCGCGCCTGCGATGAGGGTCGCGCGCACGAATTGGCGTCGGTTCACGGTCTACCTCCGCATGGGAGAGGCGCACACATCAGCGGGGCTTGCCGCCCAGCGCCTCGGCCACCTCTTCCAACTGCTTGATAATCGGGATGTGCTGCGGGCACTTGGGTTCGCACTCGCCGCACTGGACGCACGCCTCGGCCTTGAGGCCCTTGATCCAGTGCCCGGGGCGGCCCAGTTGGGCATACGCCTGCCGCGCGTACTCGGCCAACCCGTACACGCGGTAGTAGTTCATGTACTTGAAGTTCTCGGGGATGTTCACGTCGTTGGGGCAGGGCATGCAGTAGCCGCAGCCGGTGCAGTAGAGGTCGGCCAGCGCGCGCATTTGGTCCATGGCGCGGGCGATGGCCTGGCGCTCGTCCGCGCTCAATGGCTCCTCGCGGGACGCGGTGGCGGCGTTCTCCTCCACCATCTGGATGGTGCTCATGCCCGACAGGGCCACGTGGACGCCCGGATGCGACAGGACGAACCGCAGGGCCAGTTCGGGGCTTCCCGAAACGCCCGCCGGCAGGAGTTTGCGAATCTCCGACGAGGTCTCGGCCAGGCGCCCGCCGCCCACCGGGCCCATGATGACCACGCCCATGCCACGCGCTGCCGCACGGGCGATGGCGGCTTCGTTGGCGCGGTCCAGCAGATTGTACTGCACGGTCATGCTCTCAAAGTAACCCGTGTCTATGAACTGCTCCAGTACTTCGGGCGCGTCGTGGAAGGAGAAACTGATGTGGCGGATGAGGCCCTCCTCTTTGGCCCTGCGAGCCTCATCCAGACGGCCTCCGGGCTTGGCGACGGCGGCCTCGTACTTGGTCTTGTTCATGCCCCACATGTGGTAAAAGTCAATGTACTCCACATCCAGTTTTCGCAGCGACTTCTCCAGCCACGCGCGCAACTCGCCGGGGTCGGGATTGTCCAGCGGGTTCTTGCTGGAGATATACACGCGGTCGCGCCAGCCCTTGATGGCTTTGCCCAGCACGATCTCGCTTTCGCCCTTGCAGTAGTGCGGGGCCGTGTCCAGGTAATTGATGCCGAGTTCCAGCGCGCGCCGAATGACCAGTATGGCGCGGTCCTCGTCCACGTGTTCGCCATCGGGGGTCATGGGCAGGCGCATCGCGCCAAACCCGAGGGCGCTGACGGTGGCGCCGGTATTGCCGAACGGACGGTATCGCATGAGGTTCCTCCTCTGGGGTGTCTGCGCGGATGATGAGGTCAGTCTTCCTTCAGTTTCTGGGTGAGCGCGGCCAGTTCCTGGAGTTTGCGCCAGGCTGCGCGGGAGTCAACGGCGGCCTCGGCCTGCTGGATGCCCTCGCGCAGGTCCATGGCGACGCCGGCGGCAACAAGCGCCACCGCCGCGTTGAGCACGACGATGTCCCGCCGCGCGCCGCGCTCGCCCGACAGAATCGCCTGGGTGATGGCCACGTTGTCGTCCACGCTGCCCCCTGCCAGTTCGTGCAGGGCAGCGCGCGGCAGGTCAAACTCCAGCGAGTCCAGCGCGTAGGTGGTGATGGTGCCGCCCTCCAGACGGCTGACCTTGTTGACGCCCGTGGTGGAGAACTCGTCCATGCCATCCGCGCCGTACACGACGTAGGCCGATGCCGCGCCCAGCACGCGCAGGACGCCTGCCAGGAGTTCGGTGAGAGCCCCCGCATACACGCCCAGCACGCGCGCTTCGGCTCCGGCGGGATTGGTGAGCGGCGCGAGGATGTCAAAGATGGTCTGGATGCCCAGGTCCCGGCGGGCCTCGGCCACGTACTTCAGCGACGGGTGGAGGCGCGGCGCGTACAGGAAACCGATGCCGACCTCGTCAATGCACTGGGCGATCTGCTCGGGGTCCAGCGACAGATATATGCCGAGGCGTTCCAGCAAATCAGCGCTGCTGCACCGGCTGGATACGGAGCGGTCCACGTGCTTGGCGACGGCGGCGCCTGCCCCCGCCGCGACGAACGCGGCCGTGGTGGAGATGTTGAACGTGCGGGCGTAGTCGCCGCCGGTGCCGCTGATGTCCACCAGGTCGCGGCGCTGGGTCCGCACGGGCACGACCTTGGCGCGCATGGCCCTGGCGAAGCCGGTCATCTCGGCGATGGTCTCGCCCTTCATGCGCAGGGCGACGAGAAAGGCGGCGGTCTGGGCGGGGGTGGTGTCGCCTTCCAGCACCTGGGTCAGGGCCTGCTCGGCTTCCCGCTCGTCCAGGGCTTGCCGATGGACAAGGCGGGAGATGACTTCGCTGAAGTTCATGGCATTCCTCGCACACGGATGAATCCTGCCGGAAGTGTAGCACAAGGCGAGGGCGGCGTCAAAGCGCCGGTTGCAAAACGGCGGCAGTGTGATATTATGGGGCCGCAACAGACGCCTGCGGGAATCGGAGCGACGGTCGGCATGTACCTGACACGACAGGAGAAACAAATGCTGGCGGGCAAGGAAGGCCCAGCCGTGCAGAAGGCGATGGAAATCGTTACCGCGCTGGGGAAAATCTACGGCGCGGCGGATTTGGCGCCGGTGGAAAGCGTCCAGGTGGCGGGCGTCAGTTACAAGAATCTGGGCGAGGCGGGGCTTCTGTTCCTGCAGGAGTGGGCGCGGGAAGGGGCGCGGGTACGCGTTCCCACCATGCTCAACCCGGCGGGCGTGGACCTGGAGCAGTGGCAGGCGCTGGGGCTGCCGGAGGAGTTCGCGCGGCAGCAGATGGCCGTGCTGGACGCCTACGCGCAGATGGGGATTGAGATGACCTGCACTTGCACGCCGTACCTCATCGGCAAGGTGCCCGGCCTGGGGTCGCACCTGGCGTGGAGCGAATCGTCGGCGGTGGCGTTCGCCAACTCGGTGCTGGGGGCGCGCACGAACCGCGAAGGAGGGCCTAGCGCGCTGGCAGCGGCCATCTGCGGGCGGACGGCGCGCTACGGGCTGCACCTCACCGAGAACCGCCGCGCCACGCACATCGTCCGCGTGAACTGCCCGGTGCGCACCGAGGTGGATTTCGGCGTGTTGGGGTACGAGGTGGGGCGGCGCGTCGGCAAGGGCATTCCCTACTTCGTCGCCGACAACGCGCTCTGGAGCGCGGAAGGTATCAGCGCGGCTCTGCACTTGCGGGCGCTGGCGGCTGCCATGGCGGCGGGGGGCGCTGTGGCGCTGTTCCACGTGCAGGGGATGACGCCGGAATCGGAACTGGACGAGATTGTCCGCCCCGACGCCCAGGAGGTAGTCATCCCCTCGCTGGATGAGGGATACGCTCGCTTGAGCAGCCCTCTCAAGAGCATTGACTTCGTGAGCATCGGCTGTCCCCACGCGTCGCTGGAGGAATTGCGGGACGCGGCGCGGTTCCTGGCGGGCCGGCGGGTGCGCAGCCTGTTGTGGATCACGACGGCCCGCGAGACGCGCCGTCGGGCCGAGGCCGCCGGTTGGGTGCAGACGATTGAGCATGCGGGCGGCCACGTGGTGAGCGACACCTGCCTGGTGGTGGCCCCCGTGGAGGCGCTGGGCGTGAAGACCATGGCGACCAACTCGGCCAAGGCGGCATTCTACGCGCCGTCGCATTCGGGGTTGCAGGTGCGCCTGGGCACACTGGGCGAGTGCCTGGACGCGGCGGTGCGCGGATACTGGGCGCCGCGGAGGAGGTAGGCGTGCTGAAACTGCGCGGGCGCGTCATCAAGGCAGGCACGGCCCACGGCGAGGCGCTCGTTTCGCCCGAACCCATCGGCTTCCTCGGCGGCGTGGATCCGGATACGGGGGTTGTGGTGGAGGCGGGACATCCGCTGCGCGGCCAATCGGTGGCGGGCAAGATTCTCGTCTTTCCCACGGGCAAGGGGAGCACGGTGGGCTCCTACGTGCTGTATCGCCTAGCATATAAGGGGCTAGCCCCCGCGGGGATTATCAACGCCAGCAGCGAGGCCATCGTGGCGGTCGGGGCGATCATCGCCAATATCCCCATGGTGGATGAAATAGACATCACGCAGATACGCACGGGCGACGAGGTTGCTATTGAGGGCGGATGGGTTACCGTGCGCCGGGTCGCCCGCGCGGATAAGGACTCAGGAGCAGGATGAACCCGACAGGCGAGACCATCTTCGTGAAACTCGGCGGTTCGCTCATCACCGACAAGACGCGGGAGGCCACGCCGCGCCTGGACGTCATCCGCCGCCTGGCGGGGGAGGTGCGGGGCGCGCTGGACGCGTCTCCCGACCTGCGGCTCGTGCTGGGCCACGGGAGCGGGTCCTTTGGCCACTTTGCCGCGCGGCGCTACGGGGTGCACACGGGGCTGGCGGGGCAATCGGATTGGCGCGGCCTGGCCGAGACCAGCGCGGCGGCGGCCCGCCTGAACCGCCTCGTTGTGGATGCCTGCCTGGAGGCGGGTGTGCCGGTCATCTCGTTCCAACCGTCGGCCTCGGCGCGAAAGCGGGCGGGCGTCGTAGCCGATCTGGCCACGGGGCCGGTGCAAGCCGCCCTCGCCCACGGTCTGGTGCCGCTGGTGTACGGCGACGTGGCCTTTGACGATGACCAGGGGACCGCCATCATCTCCACCGAGGACATCTTCCTGTACCTGGCGCGGCGCATCCCGCCGTCGCGCATCCTCATGGTGGGCATTGTGGACGGCGTGTACGAGGCCGACCCGATTCGCCATCCGGGCAGCCGTCGCATTCCGGTCATCACGCCCGCGACGCTGGCACAGGGGGGCGCCGCACTCGGCGGGTCCCACGGCGCGGACGTTACGGGCGGGATGCTGGCCAAAGTGCGGGCGCTGGCGACCCTGGTGGCGGAGCAGCCGAACGTGCGGGTGCACTTCTTCTCGGGCGAGGTTGCGGGGCGCCTGCGGGCCGCGCTCCTGGGCGACGAGACGTTTGGCACCGTCCTGCGGGCGTAGGGTGCTCGCGGTTCACCGCGTGATGGTTCTTGTAGAACGTGCGACGCACCTCCGAGGTGCGTCGCACGTTGGCCCTCCATCTGTCATTGCGAGCCTGTGCGGGCGACCCGCCGGGGCGACCGGCCGGTCGCCCGTGCATGATGGCGCCCCGGACTCGGTTCCAAAGGTTGTTGGTATTTGTCATTGCGAGGGCGCGGAGCGCCCGAAGCAATCGCCGCAGCGTGGGGTTGCTTCGCTTCGCTCGCAACGACACACGGGGGTGCATGCGGTTCACCAAAACAAGGTGAAGCCGACCCGCGCCCCGAAAACCCTTGACACCGGAGCAAGAATGTGCTATACTTTCATCAGCACCGCACCTCCATCGTTACGCTATCTTTTGCCCCTCACATGCAAACAGGAGGCCTCC
>JBBIHX010000041.1:0-21037 GCA_037446815.1 Caldilineae bacterium
CGGCAGAGCGGATGCGGTTCCAGGGTCTGTTGGGAACCGCCTTGCAAGGGCACAGGCCGCCCGAGGTGATTCCCGGACAGACGACAGCGCTTCGCTCGCAATGAGAAATGCTGAAAACGTGCGGCGCATCTCCGAGGCCCCAGTAGGGCAGATTGCCAATCTGCCCTACACATGACTTGCACGCACGCGTAACCGCGCTATACTATAGTACGGTACCAGCGAACAGCAGCGGGCAAGGCCCCGCCGTGCGGACACGGCATCTGGTGAGGGAAGTCGGATGAGCATGCTGGCGGACTTGCTGACCCTGAGCCGCGTGCCCATGGGCCTCGCGGTGGTGTACGCCGGCCTGAACAGCGGCGCGGCGGCGTTGCCACAGGTCATCTGGCTGTCGCTGCTCGCGTGGACCGTGGACAGCGTAGACGGGCACCTCAAGCGCGCCTCGCGGCGGCCCCCGGGCTGGATTGGCCGAAACGACCTGACCTTTGACGTCTTCTTCAACGCCTGTGTCGCGTTCTTCTTCGCCCTATCGGGCATCGTCTCCGCATGGCTCTGCTCGGCGTGGATGGGCGCGGCGGGGCTCCTGCGGTTCAAACTCCGATCGCGGTCGGGGGCCATCGCCGCGAACGCCCTCATCGTGCTGACGTTGGTGATCAAGGCCTTTGAGCACGCTCTGGCGCTCGGCGGCGCCATCATCGGATGGGCACTGGTAGCGCTCGCACTGGACAGGAAGCAGTTCGCGCGACGACTTCGCCTGTTCGCCCTAGGCATCCCTGCGCTGGCGCGCCGCTGGCCGTGTCTCCACGGGGAGGGCGATCCGCCGCCCGACGAGTAGCGGGCCAACGCGCCGCGCCCCCTTAAGCGCCTGTCCCCGTTCCCGCACAAGAAAACTCGGCGCAGCGAGCCTACCCCGCTGCGCCGAGCATTCTGGAGCCCATCCCCGTCTAGTACGGCGGAGGCGTACCCAGCGCCGTGATACGCCCTTCCACAACGGCAGTGATAGGCGAGTGCGTCTTCACGTACTCCGCCATGTAGTCAATGTCCACGGTGTACGTGTCTTGCTGCGGGGCCAAGGGCAGCGTCCCGTAATGGTCGCCGCCGCTGGCCATGAAGTTGTTCACCAGCACCACATAGGTGCGGGTCGGATCCAGCGGCTCGCCGGTGCGGGCATCAATGACATCGCCGATGATGCGCGAGTGGGCCGGCAGGTCGTAGTCAAACGTGAACCGCAAGCCCGACACCTGCACGATGCCATGCTGCCCGGTGATGCCGTCCTCCAGCGTCGCGCGCACCTGCTCGCCGGTCAGCCACACCTTGACGAACGTGTTGCCAAACGGGAGCACCGAGAACAGTTCGCCATAGGTGATGGGGCCGGCGTCAATGTCCGCGCGCAGTCCGCCGCTGTTGGTCATCGCGAAGTCAATGGTGTCATCATAGGCCCGCATCGCGTCGGTAACGAAGTTGCCCATGGCCGACTCATAGCGGTAGTTGCGGATCAGTGGCACCGTGGCCTCGCCGATGACCGTGTTCTTGAGTTCCTGCACCGCGTCCAGGTATGGCTGGAGCGCCGCCGCCACGGCTTCATCGCGCGCGACAGGCTGGCCCTCATACGTGGCCGGGCCGCCATCCCACGTGTTGTACACATTCTGCGTGGGCTTCACGGTGAAGCCGGTAACGGTCTTGAACCACGGGTCAACTGTAAAGTCCACGCGCCCAAAGGCGCTACCCCCGTTGTAACTCTGGATGACGGGGATACCGTTGATCGTCGTGGCGATCTGGGAGTGGGTGTGCCCGGTTACCAGCAAGTTGACCTTGTCCGGGTCCAGCGCATTGGCCAGCGCCGCCGCGTCGCCGAAGTCCGGCGAAAAGCCGCCCAAGTGCGCGATGACGATGACCATGTTGGCGCCGCCCGCCCAGACCTCATCCAGGATGGCGTTGACCTCGGTCGCCGGGTCCGTGAAGTCCAGGTGCCCGGTGAACGCCGGGTTCGTGATGCTCCCCGTCTCCGGATAGGCGACGCCGATGAGGCCGATCTTGACGCCCTTCGCCTCAATGTAGGTGTAGGGCACGGCCCAGTCGGGTCGCTCGCCAGTGGCCTTCAGCCGGATGTTGGCCGACACCCACGGGAAGCTGGACTGGGCGATGCGGTCAGCCAGTTTGTCCAGGCCCCAGTCAAACTCGTGGTTGCCGAAGGTCGCGCCCATCAGGCCCAGTGCGTTGAACCCGGCGATGGTGGATTCGCCGAAGAAGTAGTTGCTCTCCAGCGTGCCCTGCATCATGTCGCCGGCATCCAGCGGGATCACGCCGCCCGGGTTCAGCGCGCGCAGCACGTTGTAGTACCCGGCGATCCATGCCAGCCCGCCGACCACATTGCCGCGAGACCATGAGTAGGTGCGGCCCACCAGCGCCCCGTGGAAGTCGTTCGTCGCCACCACGTTCAGCAGGATGTCCGCGGGCTTGGTAACGTACACCACCTCAAGCACCGGGCGCTTGGTGGGGTCGCTGTACTCCATGGAAGCAAAGGAGTACTCGCGAGAGACATCGTCGGCGGCCTGCACCACGAAGCCGAAGTTGTCCTCGGCGGCAGTCCTGTCCATGGTCCAGTCCCGCACCGCCTGCGTTACGTCCAGTTCCACCCAGCCCACGTGGGCGGGCAGCGGAACCGAATCCAGCGGTGGCGCTTGGCGGTCGGTGTCCCCGAGCGCGCCGGCGATTTCCCATGCTTCGCCAGCCGAAGCCTGCTGCCACGTCGCCTCGCCCGCCGCCCAATTCTTCAACGCCTTGTACACGCGCAGGCCAAGCGACCGAATCACCAGGTCGTAACTCCCGCTAGAGCAGTCAAACCACGGGGAGAGCGGGTTGCAGTCATACGGGAACTCCACCACCTTGACGTAGTACACGCCGTCGGCAGGGGCCGTCCACACGATGCTGGATGCCCATCCTGGACCGCTGTCGTCGTCAAACCCTAGTTGTGTCCCCGCCGCGTCGTAGAGGTAGAGCATAGTGTCGTAGTACTCGCCGAGGCGCAGGGTCTGGATCATGTAGCGGGTGCCCGCGGTGGCTTCAAACTTGACCCAGTCGCTCTCGGTGCACTCATGGAAGCCGTGGGTCTGCGGCAGGCCGTCCACGGTAAACCACTTGGCCTGCTCCATAGTGTCGTCGGGCTCGTACATGTCGGGGGCGCAGTACGGCGCATCCGCCGCGCCAATGGCGTTGGGCACGCCATTCAGGGGTTTGGTCTTGAGTGCCACCATACCCGACACGCCCAGCCCATCCCCGTCTCCAGGCGGCAATCCGTCAGGTAGCGCGGGCTCGGTCAAGTTGTACAGTTTCAGCGTGGCCTTGGCGATGACGGCACCCTCCGGCAGCGCTTCGGCAACCATGCCGGTGCCCAGGTCAAACTTCACGAGGCTCTCAAACTCGCCGCCCGTGCGCACCTTGACGCGATCGCGGCCCTCGTAGTTCGCCGTCGGCGCCCACTCGCTGATCCACGTGTCCGCCGACGCCTGGAAGTCCATCACGCCCTTGTCCGCAACCGGGTACGTGGTGTAAAGCACGTACAGTTTCGGGCGCATCGTCGGGTCGTAGTAACTGGATGAGGCGAAGGAGCGGGCCATGGCCTTGGTGGCGCTGCCGCCCAGGAACAGCCCGTTGTTCGCCGTGCCCGAGACCCAGTCGGCAACGACTTCCGTAACGTCCAAAGTCGCCTCGGTCTCGGTGCCCAGGAGCGTAACCGAGTCGGCGGCAACGGCGCTGCGGTCGGTCGCTGAGTCGTTGGCGCCGGGCATGCCCCACATGTCGCCCGCAGTGGCGTTCAGCCAGGTCGCCTCCGTCTCGGTCCACGCGCGCAGGACCTCGTAGGCCGACAGCGTGAAGGGATGCGGCACAAGCCACGAGGTGTCTACGGGGTACACCGTGAGCCGCGCCTGCAGAACCGTCGCGCCCGCGGGGATGCCCGAGAGGTCAAACTTCAGCAGCGCCGCGTGGACGTTGCCATTGCGCACGTAGAACTCGTTGCGGGTGGCGTAGTTCGCCGTGGGCTGCCAGCCGTTGATCCAGGTGTCTTCCACGGCCGTGAGCGTTACCTCATGAGCCAGGTCTTCGGGGATCGCGGCAGCAGAGGGGCCGCCTGACGCAGTAGGCGGTGCCGCGGTGGCCGGCAGGGCCGCCAACAGAAGGGAAAGGATTACGAACACACCAAACAGTCGGCTCTTCATACGGAACCTCCAATCGTCCGCAACTGAAATAAGGGGGTACACTCGCTCGCCTGGGCGCTCTCCCAGGCAATGGGAACACAGCATCCTTGAACGTCAAGGCGAGAAGAAGTCGGAATCACCTCCTTTCTGCCCCTGCGCGGCGGCGTACACCGCGCAGGCAAAACACTGCGCTTCAGGCCTGTTCGCCATGATGTCGCCTGAAGTCTAAACGCGCCGGTTTGCGGAAGAACAAGGGAGCGACAAAGGGTTACGCTACAATCTGCCCGCAACCGTATAGGCGGCTCATACGTATTCTAGCCTACTCTGCAAGCCCCGTCAAGCGCATGGCGCAAAAGGATGTTTAAAATTTCGTGCCGGGCGGCGGAGGCCGCCGGATCACGCCCCACGCCTCGGCGAGGAACGCGCACGCAGTCGCCGCCTGGCGAAGACCGCCAGCATTACGGCTATCAGTACCCACGAGCCAATGCGAAGGGCGGGCGATTGGAAATTGCCCCCCAGCAGGTTTGCGTGGGCTGTCGCCAGGGCGAATGCCAGGTAGTTCAGCCCGTGGACAACCTGCCACCGCCGGCCGACGCGCTGCCGCAGAAATGCAGCCGCCACCGCTATGGCGATGAGATACCACGCGGCCCGCCCGCCCAATTGCAGGAACACCAGCAGCGAGTCAAATCGCAGCAAGAACACGCTCGCGCTGCGGTTTTGAACCGCCACCAGAATCGGATGCAGCGTGATGAGCGCCAGGCCGCTGATGGACGCGGGTGATGCACCCTCACAAACGGCCACCCGAAGAAGCGCACCAGTTGGGGCACGAAGGCCGACGACAGGATGGCCCAGAACACCAGCTGATAGCCCGTCAGCGCGCACCCCCGAATCGCCAGCACAAGCGCGCCGGCGCGAGGATTGCTCGCCTCCGCCGCTACCGTAACGGCGATGATGGCCAAGCCGATGGCCCAGAGCACCCACGCATTGCGCATCCTCTTCGCAGCCATGATACCCTCCGCGTCCCTGTGGTTCTGCATGGCGCTGCAAAAACGCCACCGACTGAATCACAGCCGGTGGCGTTCACATCAACCGCACGACCAGACCTCGGTCGCCATTCTAACCCTCGCCCTTCTCCAACGACTGCTCCAGTTTCGCCCACGTGTCGCGCAGGCCCACGGTGCGATTGAACACCAGTCGCCCGTCCGTGGAATCCGGGTCCACGCAGAAGTAGCCCACCCGCAGGAACTGATAGCGGCTGCCGGGCGCGGCGTCCTTCAGGCTGGGTTCCACCTTGCAGCCCCGCACCACCTCCAGCGAGTTGGGGTTGAGGTACTCCTTGAAGTCCTTGCCTTCCTCCACCTCGGTGGGGTCGCGCTTGGTGAACAGATAGTCGTACAGGCGCACCTCGGCGTCCAGCGCGTGGGCGGCCGAAACCCAGTGGAGCGTGCCCTTGACCTTCCGCCCGTCGGCCGAGCGCCCACCGCGGGTCTCCGGGTCATACGTGCAGCGCAGTTCCACCACCTCGCCCGCGGCGTCCTTCACAACCTCGGTACACGTTACGTAGTAGGCGTGCTGGAGCCGCACCTCGCGCCCAGGCGACAGGCGGAACCAGCCCTTGGGCGGGTCTTCACGGAAGTCGTCGCGCTCCACGTACAGCACGCGCGAGAACGGCACCAGCCGCGTCCCGGCCGAGGGGTCCTCGGGGTTGTTGACCGCCTCCACATACTCGGTCTTGCCCTCGGGGTAGTTCGTGATGACAAGCCGCACGGGCCTCAACACCGCCATCACGCGCTGCGCCTGCTTGTTCAGGTCCTCCCGCACGCAATGCTCCAAGAGCGAGATGTCCACGATGCTCTCGTTCTTGGCCACGCCGATGCGATCGCAGAAGGTGCGGATGGACTCGGGCGGGTACCCACGGCGGCGCATCCCGGCCAGCGTCGGCATCCGCGGGTCGTCCCAGCCGCTGACGTATCCGCCCTCCACCAACTGCAGCAGGAGCCGCTTGCTCAGCACCGTGTAACTCAGATTCAGCCGCGCGAATTCAATCTGCCGCGGGTGGTGGATGCCCAACTGCTCTATGAACCAGTCGTACAGCGGCCGATGATCCTCGTAGGCCAAATCGCACAGCGAGTGCGTGATCCCCTCTATGGAATCCGACTGCCCGTGCGCCCAGTCGTATAGCGGGTAGATGCACCATTTGTCGCCGGCGCGGTGGTGCGACACGTGCCGAATTCGGTACATGATGGGGTCGCGCAGGTTCATGTTGCCCGAGGCCATGTCAATCTTCGCCCGCAGCACATGCGCCCCGTCGGGGAACTCGCCCGCGCGCATCCGCCGGAACAGGTCCAGGTTCTCCTCCACAGAGCGGTTGCGGTACGGGCTTTCCTTGCCCGGGATGCCGAACGCGCCGCGGTATTCCTTAATCTCCTCTTCGCTCAGGCTATCCACATACGCCTTGCCATCTTTGATGAGTTGCTCGGCCCATTCGTACAACTGCTCAAAGTAGTCCGAGGCGTAGTACTCGCGGTCGCCCCAGTCAAACCCGAGCCAGCGGATGTCCCGCTTGATGGCCTCCACGTACTCCGACTCCTCCTTGACCGGGTTGGTGTCGTCAAATCGGAGATTGCACAGGCCGCCAAACTCCTCGGCCATGCCGAAGTCAATGCAGATGGCCTTGGCGTGGCCGATGTGCAGGTAGCCGTTGGGCTCCGGCGGGAAGCGCGTGCGCACGTAGGTGAACCTGCCGGTCCGCAGGTCTTCCTCAATGGCATCGCGGATGAAGTTGGATGGGGCAGGAGACTCGTTTGTCGCCATGGATTTGCTCCCTCATCTTGCGCGTAGGGTTGCGCCGATGTCATCCGGCGCTGCGCATACTATATCACGGAGTCGCTCTGGAATCAAGCGCCATTGCCGAAGAACGCATCCAGTGCGGAAGGGAATCGCGCGGGGGGCTGCCTCGTTGCAGAACCGCGGCCCTAACAAAAATCCGACTCGCAGAATCGCCTTCTGCCAGCCGGATGCTCATCAGGCTGGGGGACGAGGATTCGAACCTCGGTCGACTGATCCAGAGTCAGTTGTCTTACCACTAGACGATCCCCCAGTACGCCGCCTATGATAGCACAACTTGCCTGCAAATGCAAAATCGGCCTGGGGCGCAATTCGGTTCCACAGTCTGTTGGTATCTACGCTTTCATCTTGACCTCCTGTGTTGATATGGATTTGGGGAACGCGCCCAACGTTCGACAGCCGCCGCGCCGCTCAGCCGAGCGCCAAGCGGTCGGCTACAGCGAGTTGTTAGCCCGCCGCCTTTTGTAAATATGCAAACTCTGCTATGGCTACCTGCCGCTTCGTTGCAAAACTCTGGCGATGAAGTTTGATGCGCTCAATCTCGTGCAACGTTTCCGCCGTAAAATAACTTTCACCGCAGTGGGGACAACTTACCAGCGGAATGTTCTCAATCACCAGCAGATCATCGCCTTTGCCATAACTGCGAGTCACATACCGAATGCGCGCACCTTCTTTACCACAAATTTCGCAAACCATTCTGTTTTCTCCTACAAACGGTACACTGTAATAATCACCAACTTGCCCGTGAGGCTGATTTTGCCAACCACTATGATGTCATCGTCTGCCACAGTTTTACCCTTGACCAGATACTTCCACTCACCTGTTTGAATGTCTTTCTGCCGCTCTACGATTTCGCCTGTCAGGATACCACGTTCCACATCAAAAATCGTCAATTCATCATCGCTCATTTCTTCTTCAGCGTGCAAAGTCATCACATATTGACGACCACGAACTTTGTCACGCATTTGCTTCAAGATGCGTTGGAACACTTCCTGCTCCAAATATCAAATGACGCCACAATAATGCCTTGTTTGACACGGTAAAGAAGGCGGGCCAGCTATCTCCTATCCCGCACTCTGCTATCCGGACAGAATTCCGTACAATACGGCCCACACCCCGCGCTACACACCAGAGTCGCCGCGTATGCGAGCGCGAAACCTCTCGCGCGATACGCGCAGGGCAGCCCTTTTGTTCATATTATACGACACTCTGATGGAGAGTCAAGGGGTTTCAGGAATCACCGTTGCTCCGGCGCGGCGGCTGGCCGTGGCGCGGTTACCGCCGTGCGGGAGGCGAGCAGCAGCACAAGCAAGACAAAGAGAAGAGTCAGGTAGCGCGTGCTGGTTCTTCCTATTGATATCGTAGCCGTGGCGATACGTATCTACATTCCTTGAACCTTTGCTTCCTGTAGCGCGCGCTCCAGCAGGTCGCCAACCTGTAATTCAGTAGCCCAGTGGCGCAGATACTCCATGTCCAACATTTCGGCATGCACCTTCAAAATCCCCAAAACATCCCCCCACTGCCGCTCGGAAACTTCGCCGCCCAACCGATACCACTCCAGTTTGGAAAGAATCGTGTCTTCAGGGCTGGCAAATCTCGCGCCAACCTCGGTATCCAGGACGAACGTCTGCCTCTGGGCACGAGCCAGTTGGGAGCGCAAGAAGGGCCGCGGGTGGGGAATGAAGATATCCACCTTGAAAAAAGTCTCGCGGTGGATCATGTTGAAACTGGAACGGCGCTGAACCGCCTCGGCGATCAGATCCACGTCCACATAGAATGCATCCTGCAATGCAGCGATGAAAGGCGGGATGTGCTCCGCGCGCATGTCGGCGACAATGTCGGCATCCTGGGTCAGGCGCACCATACCGTAAAGCGTAGAGGCCAAAGAACCGCTGACAAAATACGGCACGCCGAGTTCCTCAAGAACGGTGGTAACCTTGAGGGTTACCTCAAGCGGTTCGTTGCGCATCGGTGGTCTCCTCGCATACCTTGCGGGCCAGTTCCTCACCGAGTAGCAAGATTGCCCACTTGCGTCGCAGTTCGGCTTCGGTAGCGTGGGGATACCGCGCCCGCAGGCCGGCCAGCGCCAGCAAGCGGGCGGCGACGTACAACTGCGCCAACATCTCCATCTTGCGGGTGGGGCTAACTCGCCGCAGCAGTCGGATTTGCAGCGCTTCGGCGGCAGGGTGACTATCCGAATGGATAATAGGGGTGCGCATGGCAGTTGCTCCTTCCTTCGGTTTGCTTCAGACCTCGCAATCCATCCCTATCAGGAACGTTGCCCAGGCAAGTTCACCTGCTCTTCAGCCTAACTTGAGCATCCTCTCCCGAAACCAAGCCAGGAAATCGCCGGGCGGCCCAATCCGAAAGGGCAATTCGCCCGGTGAAGGGTTCAAGAAGTGCTGACGGTCATTCGTCAGAAACCAATCCGGGCGCGCCGCCATCGCTTCGGCCAGTACGAAAGCATCGGGCGGGTACCTGACCAACCGCCTGGCGCGCTCCAGATCGTCGGGGCTTGCATCGGGGCCGATCTGAATGCCGCTCGCGTCCAGTAGCAAAGCAAGATCGGGCAGGCTGTGGGCCGCCTTCCGGCGCGCGACCGCGTCGCACTCCCGCAGAACCCGTCTCCCGACCCATAGGTGCACGAGGCCGCTTTCTCCCAAACGGAGCACCATGCGCGCGCCTCCCTCCGGCGAAAGGATGGCGGCAAAAATAACGCTGGTGTCCAAGAACACTTTAGGGGGTGTACTCACCGCGCACCTCGCGCAGCGTTGTCAACATCGTTTCAAGGTCTAGCCCCTGCTCCTGCCACGCCTTTGCCAAACGATTGGCCAGGCGGTCGGTCTGAAGTTCTTTGGGGATAAGAATGAGCACCCCATCCAGATCAACCAGCGTCATGATCTGGCCTTCTTGAATCTGGTTTTCCCTGCGCACTTCTGCGGGCAAGGTAATCACGCCTCGTTTTGCCACCTGGATCGGATAGATGGTCATTGCGCACCTCCGATTATCTGCAATTCTGAATATCAGGATAACACACATTCAGAACCCTGTCAAGTACCTTGCCCAGGTTGAACAAGGCGGGTTTGGGGGTCGCGCAGCCAGGCATCAGGCGACGGGGCGGCGGGGGTGCCGCGACGCGCCCCGCCGCCCTCACTCGCCCGCCCACACCACCGGCAGGCGAATCCAGTGCGACACCGGCACGCGCGTCGGCACAGGCGACGGCGTGGGCGTCGGGGCCAGCACCCGCGAATCCGCCCGCGCCGTGATCGCCAAGCACTCGGCGCAAGCCAGCACCACCGTGTTCGTGAACACCGACCCGCCCGCCAGCGACGAGCGCGTATGCGCCACGAGGCGAATCGTCCGCTCCTCGCCAGGCCCCAGCGTGCCCAGGTTCCAGGTAACGATGGGATTCCCCCACTGCCCCACTCCGCCGGAATCCGCGCTCACAAAATCCAGGCCCGGAGGCAGCGTATCCGTCAGCACAACCTGCGTAATCGCCACGCGGCGCAGATTCGTAACGGTGATGAAGTACCGCTGATTGTCGCCCGCGCGGATGGGATCGTACAGGTCGCCCTTGAACAGGCGAGGGGCCGGAGCCGCGGTTCCTCCAAGGCCCCACACGGCATCGACGTAGGCATCGGCGGCAAACACATCCGCATCGCCGTCGTGATCCACATCGGCGGCGCCCACGTCCAGGGGCCACAGCCCGGCCTCGTAGTCCACGCGCCCGCCGAAGTTGCCCGCGCCGTCCCCCAGGAGCACGCTCACGTCGCCCGACCCGCGATTCGCCGTAGCCACATCCAGCGCGCCGTCCCCGTCCACATCAGCCAGGACGATAGCCGTTGGGTCCTCGCCCACGGCGAACTTGCGCGCCGCGCCAAAGGACCCCGTTCCGCTTCCCAGCAGGATGCCCGCTTGCCCGGCATCTCGCAGCGCGATGGCCATGTCGGGAATGCCGTCGCCGTTGACATCGCCGACATCCAGCCCGCCAACCCGTCCGCCGGCGGGCACCGTGGAACTCACGAACGCGCCGCCCGACGTTCCCAGCAGCACCACGACCTGTTGCCCCGTCTCGCACCCGACCGCGGCATCCAGCGCCCCGTCGCGATTGAAGTCGGCGGCGGCGATGTGCCGAGGGTCCGGGCCGGTTGGGTACTGCTGCGCCCCCTCGTGCAACTCGCCGCTGCTCGCGCCAAACAGCACCCGCACGGCATCGGCAAACGTGTCGCCGACGAGGATATCGGCGTTGCCGTCGCCGTTGAAATCCCCCGCCGCCAGCCCCTCGGGCCACCCCGACACGAAATGCGCATGCGGCCCATCCCAGGCCCCGTCCGCCGCACCGAAGAAGACCCACACATCCCCGCTGCCCATGTTGGCAACGGCCACATCGGTCCGCCCGTCGTGATTGAAATCCGCCGTTGCGAGGGCAGAGGGATACGCGCCCGTGCCCAGGGTCGTCCAGGGATCAAGCCCGCCCACGCCCTTGCCCCGAAACAGCGTCAGCGTGCGGCTCTGGTTGCTCAGGGCCAGCGCATCCGCCCACGTGTCCCCGTCCACATCCGCGAGGCGCAGGGCAACAGGCCCGTCGCCGACCGCATATTTGCGCGCGGACGCCAGGCCGCCTTCCCCGTCGCCGAGGAAAAGCACAACCCGATCCCGCGCCGTGTCGGCCACGGCCACGTCCACCCACCCGTCGCCATTCCAATCTCCCACAGCCGCCGCCGATGGGCTTTGGCCCGCGGGCAAATGGTACGCGGAACCCAACCCGCCGACTGCCGACGGGATAACCGACACCGTCTGCCCGGCCGCGTTGGCCGTTACGAAGTCCGGCAAGCCGTCGCCGTTCACATCGCCCACGGCCACGCCCGTCGGCCCCCGACCTGTCAGTGGGCACAAAGGCTCGGCAAAGCCGCCGTCTCCCAGACCCCGCCACCAGAAAAGGCGATCCGTGAGCGAATCCACGGCGACAAGGTCCACGTGCCCATCCGCGTTCGCGTCTATCGCCATGAGGCCACGCATCCCGGGAGGCGCAAGCAGATCCCCTAACCGCGCAAACGCCCCGTGCCCCGTTCCGAGGAGCACGGTGATGTTGCTCGCGCTCGGATTGGCAACGGCCATGTCAGCGAGGCCGTCGCCGTCAAAGTCCGCGATGGCAAGTTCGCCCGCGCCCGCAGAAACGGGGATTACCCTTCCCGTCGCGAACGTGCCGTCGCCGTATCCGGTGAAGACAATCACCTCGCCTCTGTCGGGGACGGACACCACCACATCCAAGCGCCCGTCCCCGCTCACGTCGGAGACCGCAAGGCCGGCGGGCAAACCGCTCAGCGGCAGGGACAGGCGCGGCGCAAAGGTGCCCGTCCCGCTGCCCTGGAGCACGCGCACCGCCTCCTCGGACTGGCCGATACACGCCGCATCGGGTCGGCCGTCGCCGTTGAAATCGCCCAAGGCCAGGGCGGACAGCGCGGGGCATGCGGGGGATGCCACAGGAGAGCCGAATGTCCCGTTGCCCAGGCCGCGCAGGAACACCACGCTATCGTCATCCCGCGCGCCCGCGACGATGTCCGCCTGCCCGTCGGTGTTGGCATCGCACCCCAGCAGGACGACCGGCGCGCGCCCAGCGGGAAAGTGCAGGGCCGCGGCCAGCACCGGCCGAGGGTTGGCCGCGCTGCTCTGCGAAACCGTCGCGCACACCACCGCCAGCAGGCACCCTAGCGCCACAATTCGGGACTTCACGCGCACCTCCAACGGACATGTCCCACTTGGGGAAACGCGCCCAGATGGCACGGGATATTCCCCGCGCCGAAGTATGCCGCAACCCGCGCCGCCGCGCAACTGCGACCGCGAAGGGCGGCATCCCGCCACTCCTCTAGGACTCGGTTGCCATTCTGAGCGGCGGAGAGCGAAGAATCTCGCTCCTCACCCCAGCCCTCTCCCGAAGGGCGAGGGCGTTTCGCCTTAAAGAGATGGAACCGAGTCGCTGGAACAGCAGAATTGACACGCCCCTATCGTCGCGTGTACAATCCCCGCAGGTCAAGCACAAGGAGATTCGCGACAACATGTCTAAATACCACTACGGCGGCCAGGCGGTCATTGAGGGCGTCATGATGCGGGGGCGGCAACACATGGCCGTCGCGGTGCGCAAACCCGATGGCGACATCGTCCTCCACTCGGAGCCCCTCACCAGCAAGTTCCACACCAGCCGCGCCATGCGCCTGCCGTTCCTGCGGGGCATCGGCGTGCTGGTGGACACGGTGCTCCTCGGCATCCGCAGTCTCATGTTCTCCGCCGACGTCGCTCTGGGCGAAGAAGACGTGCAGTTCTCGGGGCCACTCGCGTGGGGCACGGTAGCCGTATCCTTCGCCCTTGCCATCGGCCTCTTCTTCGTCCTTCCGCTGGCGCTCGTCAACCTGGTGGACCGGTACATCGCCTCGGCCCTGGTCAGCAACATCGTTGAGGGCATCGTCCGTCTCGGCATCTTCCTGGCATACGTCTGGGCCATCGGATTCATCCCCGACATCCAGCGCGTCTTTGCCTACCACGGCGCAGAGCACAAGACCGTGAACGCATACGAAAGCGGCGTGCCGCTCACGCCCGAGACGGTGCAAACGCACACGAAGGCGCACACGCGCTGCGGCACGGCGTTTCTGCTGGTCGTGGCCGTCATCTCCATCTTCGTCTTCGCGTTCTTGGGGCGCCCCTCGTGGCCGGTGCGGTACGCCTCCCGAATCCTGCTCATCCCCGTTATCGCTGGCCTGTCCTACGAGTGGCTGCGGTTCTCGGCGAATCACCAGGATCAAGCGTGGGTCAGGTGGATTTCCGCGCCCGGCCTTGCGCTGCAACGCCTCACCACCCGCGAGCCCGACTCCAAGATGGTGGAAGTAGCCATCACGGCCCTGACGCGGGTATTGGATGAAGATGCCAAATCGGAGAGCGCGCCTCCAACTACCGGGTAAGTCTTGCGGCAATTCCCATGCGGTGATATAATAGCGCCAGCGAACGCGGAGGACGAGAGTGGCCAAGGGCTTCCAGACACGACAGCAGCACAAAGCCCAATCCTTGAACGAACAGGGGCTTGTCCACTACAACAACTGGGAACTGGATGAGGCCATCGCCTGTTTCCGCAAGAGCGTTCACCTGGCGCCCGACGAGCCGGACTACCACCTCAACCTCGCCCGCGCCCTGGTGCGCGCAGGCGACTACGACCTGGCCCTGCACTCCATCGCCGAGTTCCTCCGCTGCGAACCGTCCGGTGCGCTGGCTGCCCGCTTCCAGCAGTTCTTCGCCAACTCGTTTGACCCGGTGGAGGCCATCCTGACCGACAAGATGAAAGCCAGGGGCATGTCGCTGGAAGACACCGGCGCCGCGCTTCAGATGTGGCTGGAATTCCGAATCGCAAAGGGACGCGAAACCATCACCCGAGTGGCGCCCGAAGCATGGGCCGCGGCCCTGGATTACACCGTACAGAAGGTGAACTTCCGGGATACGGACTTGGCGGAGATTGCGCGCTTGTACAACACCACCGTTGCGCGAGTGCGAGCCCGCCATCGACAGTTGCTGGAAACACTGGACATCATGCCGTGCGACTACCGATATTTCACAGACAAACACAATCCTTTGGACAAACTCATTGAAGCAGCGACGATGCTGGAGGAACTGGAGCGCCGATTCAACCAGGCGTAGAATCGGCATCCTACGGACTCTCTGGCCGCGCAAAGGAGCGGGGCGAAAACAGGTACGCAGGTGATCCAAACGGAACAGGTTGCCGAAAGGCACGTCTCCTGTTCCGCGTTTTTTGACCACCATCGCACTCTCATTGTACACACAAAGAAGGAGGACAAACATGGCTCAAGAAACCGAATTCCGAATCCGGCCATCGGATCTCAGGGACTTCTGCACAGGCGTGTTCCGCGCGCTGGGCGTGCCCGAGGAAGATGCCCACATCACCGCCGATGTGCTGGTCTCCGCCGACCTGCGTGGTGTGGACTCCCACGGGGTCGCCCGCCTCAAGCGCTACGTGGACGGCATCCGCACCGGAATGATGCGCCTGGACGCCAAGCCCCGCGTCGTGCACGAGACGCCCACCACCGCCACCATAGACGCGGACGGCGGCCTCGGCCAACCGCCCTCGTACCGCGCCATGGAGATGGCCATCGCCAAGGCCGAGAAACTCGGCGCCGGGTTTGTCGCCGTGCGCAACTCCAACCACTACGGCATTGCGGGCTACTACGCCATGATGGCGTTGGAGAAGGACATGATCGGCATCTCCACCACAAACGCCGACGTGCTCGTGGTGCCCACCTTCGGCCGCAACGCCATGTTCGGCACCAACCCCATCGCGGTGGCCGCCCCCGCCGGAAAAGAGCGCCCCTTCGTCCTGGACATGGCCACCTCCGTCGTCCCTCGCGGCAAACTGGAGGTGTACGACCGACTGGGCAAGCCCATGCCGGATGGCTGGGCCACCGACGAGTTCGGCGTTGGCACCAACGACGCCACGCGCGTGCTCCGCAACTTCGCAACCCGCGCGGGCGGCGGCCTGCTGCCCCTGGGCGGCGAGGGCGAACTCCACAGCGGCCACAAGGGCTACGGCTTGGCGCTCCTGGTGGACATCCTGTCCGCCGTTCTCCCTGGGGCAGCCTATGCCGACCTCGTGTATCCCAAGACGCCGGATGGCAAGCCCCTGCCTGCCAACATCGGTCACTTCTTCGGCGCGCTTCGCATTGACGGCTTCCGCCCCGTCGCGGAGTTCAAGGCCGACATGGACGAACTCATCACCCGCATCAAGAACTCGCCCAAGGCGCAAGGCGCGGATCGCATCTACATCCACGGCGAGAAGGAGTTTGAGAAGCAGGCAGAGCGCGAAGCCAACGGCATCCCCCTGCACGAAAAGGTGGTTGCCACGCTGCGCCAAATCGGCGCCGAACTCAAGGTCCCGTTCCCAGGCTAGCACAAGGAGATGGACATGTTCAGCGTTCCGTTCGGCAAAGGCCGACTTGAATTTGACCTGCCCCGTGGCTTCCGCGGCCACGTGGTGGAATCCAAAACGTTGCCGCCCATTGCGGACGTCCCGGGAGAGGTGCGCAAATACCTGCGCCAGCCCGTAGCGTCCCCGCCCCTCCGGGAACTTGCTGGGCCAGGCGACAAGGTCTGCATCGTCTTCACCGACATCACGCGCGCCAGCCCGGACTACCTGCTGGTGCCGCCCGTTCTGGAAGAACTGGAGGCCGCGGGCGTCCGCCGCGAGGACATCACCCTCCTCTGCGGCGTCGGCATGCACCGACCCAGCACCCACGAGGAGAAGATCGCCAAACTCGGCGCCGACGTGGTGCGCAACTATCGCGTCATTGACCACGAGCCGCAAAACCCCGCCGCGCTGGTGGACCTGGGCAAGACGCCATCGGGCATCCCGCTCACAGTCAACAAAATCGCCTACGAGGCCGACCTGCTCATCGCGACCGGCATCGTGGAGCCGCACCAGTACGCCGGATACAGCGGCGGGCGCAAGACGCTGGCCGTTGGAGCCGCCGGCGAGGAGATGATCGCCTACAGCCACGGGCCGGCCATTGTGGATCATCCGGGCACGCGCCTCGGCAAGATTGAGGGCAATCCGTTCCACGAAGCCGTTACCGAAGCCGCGCGCCGCGCCGGGTTGCGGTTCATCGTCAACGTGGTCATTGACGACAACAAGCAAGTCGTGGCCGTGCGGGCGGGCGCGACCGAAGAGGCCTTCATGGAACTCGTCGCCATCGCGCGGTCCATCTTTGAAGTGCCCATCCCCCAGCAGTACGACGTCGCCGTGGCCGGAATCGGCTTCCCCAAGGACGCCAACCTGTACCAGGCGTCGCGCGCCGCCAGTTACCTGTTCTTCGCGCCAACCCAGGTGGTCCGCGATGGCGGCTACATCATCCTGCCGGCCGAATGCGAGGAGGGCCCCGGCGAGGGCGTGGGCGAGCAGCGTTTCTTTGAGACCATGCGCAACGCCGCCTCGCCCCAGCAGATTCTGGACGACGCACGCAAGTACGGCTACAAGCCCGGCGAGCAGCGCGCCTTTGTCATGGCGAAGGTGCTGGAGAAGAACAAGGTCATCGTCGTGGGCAGCAAGGACCCGGACATGGTCCGTCAGGCGAAGATGATCCCCGCCGCGACCATGGACGAGGCCTTCGCGCTCATCCAGCAGGACCTGGGGCCGCAGTGCGACGTGCTGGTGGTTCCCCATGCCCTTCTGACCCTGCCCATCGTGCAATCGTAATCGCGACAAGGAAGACATCATGGCTCAACAACGACGAGAGACCATCCCACACCTGCCCACCGAGGAGCAGTACCTGAACTGCATTCGATGCGGCCTGTGCCTGTCGGCCTGTCCCATCTACCGCGAGTCGCTTCGCGAAACCGACGGCCCGCGCGCCCACGTGGTGCTCACGCGCAAGTACGCCGAAGGCGAGATTGACATCAGCCCCCAGTTCGTGGACATCATGTACAAGTGCCTGGACTGCGAGGCGTGCAATGCCATCTGCCCGGTCGGGATACGCCCGGCCGACCTGGCCATGGAGATGCGTCAGGTCATCCACAAGGCCAAGCCCCAGCCCTGGCTCAAGAAGCCCATTTTCCACGGCTACTTCCCGCATCCGTTGATTCAGGAATTGTCGGTGCTGCCGCTCCTCTTGTACCAGCGGCTGGGCCTTCAAACCCTCGCCCGCAAACTGGGCATCCTGAAACTCCTGCCGCGGCAACTGCAGGACATGGAGCACATGGTGCCCAAACTGCCGGCGCGGCCCCTGCGCCAGGTGCTGCCCGAGGAAATGCCGCCGGTGGGCGAGGAAAAGCACCGCGTGGCCTTCTTCCTGGGCTGCTTCCAGAGCACCATCTTCGCCGAGGAGAGCGAGGCCACGGTGCGGGTCATGGCCCGCAACGGCTGCCGCGTCATCACCCCCAAGGCGGTCAAGTGCTGCGGCATGCCCGCCGCCGGCTACGGCGACATTGACCTGGTCAAGAGCCTGGCGCGGTTCAACATTGACCTGTTCCTGCCGCTGAACCCCGACGTCATTGTTACCGACTGCGCCACCTGCGGCTCCACGCTGAAACACTACGCCGAGATTCTGAAAGACGACCCGAACTACGCCCAGAAGGCCGCGGTCTTCTCCAGCAAGGTGCGCGACATCTCCGAGTTCCTCATGTCCATTGACATCCGCCCGCCGAAGGGAGAGGTCCGCGCGCGGGTTACGTACCACGACCCGTGCCACCTGGTCCGCGCCCAGAAGGTGCGCAAGCAGCCCAGAGACCTGCTGAGAATGATCCCCGGCGTGGAGTTCGTGGAGATGAAGGAATCCGACTGGTGCTGCGGGTCGGCAGGCACGCAGATTCTCACGCACTACCACAACTCCCTGGCCGTCAACCGCCGCAAGATGGAGAACGTGCGCGCCACGGAAGCCGACATCGTCGCCACCGGCTGCCCAGGCTGCCAGATGCAACTGCACATGGGCGCCAACCACTACAAGGTGAACGTCCGCGTCGTGCATCCGATTCAGTTGCTGGAAGAAGCCTATCGGCGCGAAGAAGCCGATCTCGGGAAAGACTCGCCCACAGGAGAATAGGGAGATGATAGAGCCTCGTGTCATCAAGGAATTGGAGGCGGTGGTCGGGAAGCAGCACGTCCTCTCCTCCCCGGAAGACCTTATCGCCTACTCCTACGACAGCACGTTTGAGGAACACAAACCGGACATCATCGTCAATCCGGCCAACACCGAAGAGGTATCGCAGGTGATGCGGATCGCCTATCGCGAGAACGTCCCCGTGGTGCCGAGAGGGATGGGCAGCGGGCTGGCTGCGGCGTCCATCCCGTACTCCGGCGGCATGGTGCTGAGCCTCACGCGCATGAACCGCATCCTGGAGATTGACGAGGAGAACATGATCGCCACGGTGGAGGCCGGCGTGGTTACGGCAGACTTCCAGGCCAAAGTGGAAGAAATGGGCCTGTTCTACCCGCCGGACCCCTCATCCATCAAGCACTCCACCATCGGCGGCAACATCGCATGCAACGCCGGCGGGCCCCGCTGCCTGAAATACGGCGTTACGTCGGACTACGTCCTGGGCCTCACCGCCGTCCTGCCCAACGGCGACATCATCAAGACCGGCGGCAAGGCCATCAAGAACGTAACCGGCCTGAACCTGACCCAACTGCTCATCGGGTCGGAGGGGACGCTCGCCATCATCACCGAAGCCATGTTGCGGCTCATGCCCAAACCCAAGCACGCCCGCACGGCGATGGCCGTCTATGCCCGCCTGGACGACGCTGCCAAGACCGTGAATGCCATCCTGCTGGAGGGCGTGGTGCCCGCCACCATTGAACTCATGGACGACACCACCATCAACACGATTGAGGAATACCTGCACCTGGGCCTGCCCACGGACGCAGCGGCCATCCTCATCATTGAGACCGACGGGAGCGACGAGCAGACCGTCCTGCGCGAGATGGAGACCGTGGCCCGCGTCGCCCGCGAGTGCGGCGCAACGGATGTGCGGGTGGCCCAGACCGAGGCCGAGCGCAACGAACTGTGGCGCGGCCGAAGGTCTGTGTCACCGTCGCTGGCCCGCCGCAGGCCCAACAAACTGGGCGAGGACATCTCCGTGCCCCGCTCCGCCATCCCGGAGGCCATCCGCCGCATCAAGGCGATCTCCGAGAAGTATCGCCTGCCCATCGTCGTCTTCGGCCACGCGGGCGACGGCAACCTGCACCCCAACATCCTGTTTGACAAGCGCGACCCCGACGAGTGGCACCGCGTGGAGCAGGTGTCCGCCGAAATCTTCGGCATGGCCGTGGAACTCGGCGGCACGCTGACAGGCGAGCATGGGGTCGGCGTTCTCAAGCAGCCCTACCTGGAACTGGCGCTGGGGAAGACCGCCATCGCCCTCCAACAGGGCATCAAGAAGGTCTTTGACCCAAAGGGCCTGCTGAATCCGGGGAAGAAGTTCCCCGCGGCGTAACCGCGAACCGCAGCGCTCGGCGCGATGGGCCATCTCATCGCGCCGAGTTTTCGCGCGCGCCCCGCCCCCGGATACACCGCCGCGTGCTCTTTCCCCGTAGGCGACGGGAAGCCGGCTCAAACCGCCGCGCTTTTTGACAATGGTGCCCAGGCGGGGTACAATTTATGTAATGCGCGCCCGTAGCTCAATAGGACAGAGCGTCTGACTTCGAATCAGCAGGCTGTGGGTTCAAGTCCCGCCGGGCGCGCCTGGTATATCGTGCGAGCCCTTCTGCGAGCGTGCGCGGCAGGCCCAGAAGGGCGTTGGCTTATTCACGACACGTGTCGGTGGCCCCTCGGCGGCCCGTCGCCCGCAGCGGGGTCGGTTGCGAGCAAATCCCATGAGACGAGAACGGCGCTGCTTACTACCACGGTGGCTAACCCTGCGACGGTGCGCCATGCTCATCCCCGTGCTGGCGCTATCCATCTGGGTCGGTGCCAACGCCTATCTGGGCAGGCTCTCGTCCGTCCCAACCCCCTTTGTCCAGGCGTTGCCCGACACGGACACTATCCAGCGGCTACTCGTCGTCGCTCCACACTGCGACGACGAGGTGTTAGCGGCTGGCGGCCTGATACAAGCGGTGCTCCAGCGCGGCGGCAAGGTGCGCGTTGTCATCGTTACTAACGGAGACGGGTCATTCTCGGGCACCATCGTGGAATATCGGAAACTGTATGTGAGCGCCGCCGACTACATCCGCGCGGGCTCCGCCCGACAGGAAGAGTCGCTCAACGCCCTCGCCGCGCTGGGAGTGCCGAAAGACGATGTCCTTTTCCTCAGTTACCCGGACCGTGGCACCTTGCGGCTTTGGGAGCAGTACTGGGACAATGCACGTCCCTTCCGCTCTCCCTACACGCGGGTTACCCAAAGCCCTTACCAACGCACGTACAACTCCCACGCGGTCTATTCCGGACATTCTCTTGTCTCCGACCTAGAGTCCATCCTGCAATCGTTTGACCCCGACGCCGTAGTGGCGCCCCACC
>JBBIHX010000042.1:0-21024 GCA_037446815.1 Caldilineae bacterium
GATTCTTCGCGGCTTCGCCGCTCAGAATGACAGTTGCGGGCGAGGGAGCGTGGCCTTCGGCTCAGCATGGAGAGAAACGGTATCCGCCGCCCGCGTCGTGCGTTACCAGCAGTGATACTGCGGGCCGCATGGACATGGCATGGCCGCCCGCGGCAGTCCGCGATGATGCGAGAGCGCCGTCGATTCGGTTTCAAACTGTGTTGGTGAACCGTAGGCGTGCTCTCCTCGTGTGTCATTGCGAGCGAAGCGAAGCAATCGCACGCCCCGGACATTGCTTCGGGCGCTCCGCGCCCTCGCAATGACAAAACACCAACAGAATTTGGAACCGAGTCGCGCCGTCGGCGGGGTTGACAGATACGGGGCGGTATGCTAGAATTGCACCAGGGTTCCCAAGTAGGCATGGCTTTCGACGCGGCCTGTCCGTCTCCCGCGGCTAGGCAGATTCGTCGGCACACCATCGCAGCAGTGCGGCCCTGGTACCCCCAACGGGGGCCGTGCCAACGTGCCTTACGCGCGGAGACCAACCCTGCGGGATAGCGCGAACCAGCGGGGTTGGTTCGTTTGTATTTGGGGCCTTTGCCCAGACCCGGCTCCAGGGGCCAGTGAAGTGAGAGACGTCTGTTCCAAACCGAAGAACATGCACACCCCCAATGCGCGGAAAGGGCTGACCCTGGTCGCCACGATCATCGGCATGGCGGCGCTTCTGGCTGCCTGGGCGTTTCCGCTCGCCATCATGAGCAGAGCCGCCCCTTCGCAGGTCTGGGTGGACGACGATTATTCCCCTGCAACGCCGGGCTGGGGCGTTACCCACTTCGCGGCCATTCCCCCCGCGCTGGCCGCAGTCGCCGAAGGCGGCGAGATCACTGTGGCGCCGGGCCGCTACGCCGCGCCCATCACCATCAGCAAGCGCGTAACCCTCCGCGGCGCGGGTCGCAGCGCCACCACCTTGTACGCCACGTCCGGCACCGCGCTGACGCTGGCCGCCCCCGGCATCACCGTGGACGGGGTCGGCCTCGTCAACGAGAGCGCGGCCGCAACGGGCGTTCGCATCACGGGCGACCAGTGCACCTTGCAGAACTCGCGCATCGCGGGCTTCCTCGCCGAAGGCGTCTTCGGCACCGCGTCCCAGCAGACCGTCATCCTGGCCAACGACATCGCCGACATCCGCGGCGAGGGCGTGTACATCCAGGGCACGCGCTTCGCCACCGTGTCGTACAACCAGTTCCTCCGAGTTCAAGGCACGGCCCTGTCCTTGGAGCAGGGCACCTACTCCCTGTTGTCGTATAACGACATCAGCAGCGCCGACGCGCCCGATCAGTGGGGCATCGCCATCCTCGGCGGGTCGGAGAGCAACACGATTACCCAGAACCGCATTCACGACAACAGCCTGGCCGGGGCCATCCTCGTGGCGGGCCGCAACAACACCCTGCGCGAGAATACCATCGCGGCCAACACCGGCGACGGCATCCGCCTGGTGGGCGGGGCCAACGGCTGCACCGCGGACGGCCAGACCATCACCGGCAACGGACGCCGGGGGATCGCCCTGGTTGGCTCCCCGCTCTCGTCGGTCCAGATTGTCAACAACAAGATCATCGGCAACGGGTTCGCGCTCGGCGAGCCCGCTCTCCTCATAGAGAGCGCGACCGCCTGCACCCTGCACGGCAACCAATTCTCGGGCAACGCCAAACCCGCGCGGGACGACGGGGCCGGGAACGTCTGGTACAGCGCCGCGAGCCGCCTGGGCAACTTCTGGGACAACTACGCCGGCGCCGATGCCAACCTGGACGGCATCGGCGACACGCCCTACGCCGTGGACGGCACCGCCCGCGCTGTGGATGCCTACCCCGTGCTCCTGATGTCGCTGCGCGCCGAGCCTTCCAGCATCGGCGCCGATGCCAACGCCTACAGCCTCCTCACGGTTTCCCTCCGCGATATCCAACTCCATCCCATCAGCGGCGGGCAGGTCGTCTTCGGGACCAACGTGGGGCATTTCGTCAACGGGACGAGCATGTACACCGCCACGGTGCAGGACGGCGCGGCGTCGGCCAGACTCTACCCCGACGGCACGCCCGGCACGGCCACCGTGGTGGTCAGCGACACCTTGCGCGGGTTGAGCGTGTCGGGGCAGGTCTTCTTCGCGCCGTGCGGATACCAGACCTGGCAGGAGCCGACGGACAACCCGCTGTTCACCATCGCCAACGGCGACGCCGCCGCGCCATGGGTGCTCTTCAACCCGGCGTGGAGCACACCTTACCGCATGTGGTACTCTACCGCCTCCGGCATCGCTTACGCCGAGTCCTACGACGGGCTGGCTTGGGTCCAGAAGGGCTTGGTAACCGGCCTGAGGAACGCGCGGCAGGGGCGCGTGCTGTACGACCCCGAAGGATTCGGCGGCGGCGCGCATTTCCGCATCTGGTATCGCGACGCCAACCTCGCCTTCCTGCCGTCTGCCATCCGCTACGCCGAATCCGAGAACGGCCTCGCCTGGACCAACGACCAGGCCATCACCCAGGACCCCATCAACCCGCTGGTAACCGGCACGCCGGGGTGGAACCGCGGAACGCTAGGCCCCTCGGCGGTGCTGTACAATCCGTCGGCGGGGAACTCTGGCTCCGACCCGCGCGACTACCGATTCGTGATGCTGTACGACGCCACCGATGGCAACACGCGCACCCTCGGCCTGGCCTATTCCGACGACGGCCTGAGGTGGACCGGCTTGAGCGCGCCGGTGCTCGTCCCAGGTCCCCCTGGCGGCTGGGACAGCGGCCATGTGGGTTTGGCCAGCGTCATCCTGGGCGGCGACGGCGTGTACCGCATGTGGTACTCCGGCGGCCAGGACTCGGTCGCGGAAGGCATCGGCTCGGCCGTGTCCACGGACCTGGTGCACTGGACGCGGCTCGGTGGCACCGCCCCTCTTTGGGCTGTGGGGCGAAAGGGAGCACCGGGCAGTTGGAATGCGGATGGGAACTTCGCTCCGGCCGTCGTGTTCAGCGCCGGCCAGTTTGAGGGCAAAGGGCCTGCCGCCTTCTACAAGATGTGGCGGCTGGGCCTGCGCGGCCAGAATGCTTACGCCGTGGGCTACGCTCAGTTGAACCCTGCGGGCAGCCTGACCCTGGTCTCCGGCGATGGGCAGGCGGCGCAGGTCGGCGCCACCCTACCCAATCCCCTCGTCGTCCGGGTGCGCGATGCATGCGGCAATCCCATCTCGGGCGTGCCGGTGCGGTTTGCCGTGGAGACGGCGCCCGCGGGCGCGCAGGACTACCAATTCTCCGCCCCCAGCGCCTTCACCGATTCCGACGGGTTTGCCCGAACCGCGTTCACCTTCGGCCTGCAGGTCGGGCTATACCAAATCACTGCTTCCGTCCCCGGGGCCAGCGGCTCGCCCGTGCGGTTCAATGCGACGGCCACCGGCGGCTCCCCGGCATCGGTGCGGCTGGGCGCGGACCCCACCGCTGTGGAGGTGGGCGGGCAGCGCGCCAGGCTCATCGCCATCGTAACGGACAGCAGCGCCAATCCCGCCCCCGACGGGACGGTCGTAACCTTTGAGACCGACCACGGCTCCTTTGACACCGGAACCCGCTACATCACGGGAACCGTCGGCGGTCAGGCGGTCGCGTATCTCCTGTCCAGCACGCAAGTGGCCACGGCGACCGTGCGCGCGCAGGTAGTGGGGGATTCCGACGCCATTCGCATCCAGTTCGTGCCAGGCCCGCCCGCGGCCATCAGCGGCGACGCCGACCCGCCGGTCGTGCCCGTGGGCGGCGAGGCCACCCAGGTGCGCGCCCGCATCACCGACCGCTTCGGCAACCTCGTCGCTGACGGCACGACGGTTACGTTCACCACAGACCTGGGGCATTTCGGCGGCTCCGCCACCATCACGGCGACCACCACTGGCGGCCAGGCATCCGCCACCCTGTACTCCGCGAACGCGGCAGGCACGGCCACCGTCGGCGTGCGATCCGGCCCGTCGGCCTATCGCGCCGTCTACGTTACCTTCGTGCCCGACGCGCCCGCAGACTTAGCCCTGTCCGCCGACCGCACTCGCATCGCCGTTGGCGGCCAGAGCGCCGAACTGGCGGCGCGGGTTACCGACCGATTCGGCAATGCGGTGTCCGATGGCACCCTGGTAACGTTCTCCACAGACCTGGGCCTGGTGAACGGCGGCACCGTTGCCGTCGCCACGACAACAGGCGGCACGGCGCGCATCCATCTCACGTCGGGCATGACCACCGGCACGGCGCACGTCCGCGCCGAATCCGGAGCAGGCGCCGACGAGATCACGGTGGAGTTTTACAACGCGCTCTCGGTGCAGAACGACCCCTGGCAACCCACTATCTGCGCGGGAAAGCCCTTGCGGTTCACCATCACCGTGGAGAACACCGGAGACACCCTCCTGACCAACGTCCTTGTGCGCGATGTGCTCCCCAGCGGGGCCTTCTTCTCGGCCTATGGGTCCAGCCCGGGCTATCAAATCTTCTCCGACCGCGAGGTGGGATGGCGGCTGGAGTCGCTGGGCGCCCATTCCCGAGGCACGCTGTACCTGGAGGTAGTTACCGCATCGTACCTGACGGAGGGGAGCACCATCACCAACACCGTGCGGGTGAGCGCCGCGGAAGCGCCCGAAGCGGTCGCCTATTCCACGGTGCGGGTGCAATGCGTCCAGGAGACGCCATCGCCCACACCCACGCGCACGCCGACGGCGACAGCGTCGCAGACCCCCACGCCCACGCGCACGCCAACGGCCACGCTGACGCCGTCGCCCACCCCTACGCGCACGCCAACGGCGACAGCGTCGCTGACCCCCACGCCCACGCGCACGCCCACCGCCAATCCTGGGCCCACGGCGACGCGCGTCCCGGCCCGTTACCGGCTGGCCCTGCCCTTCATCCGCGTCGCGCGGCCCTGACCTACACGAAATCCACCGGATCCACGTCCACGCGCCATCGCGGGTCGTAGGCCAGATTCGCCAGCAACGGATAGGGGTCGTCGGTGCGGATGATGATGTGCCAGCGGAACTCCCCGCGCAATCGCGGCAGGAAGCACGGCGCGGGGCCGACGATGTCCACCCACGGCAACCCCAGCCGCCGCACGCGGTCGTCCAGGTACTCTCGCATGCGCGCGCCCTCCTCGCGGCATCGGCGCAGGCTGGTGTCCACGTAAATCAGCCGCGCCATGCGGGAGAAGGGCGGGTAGCCATGTTCACGGCGGAAGGCCATCTCGTGCTCGTAGAAGGCGGCGTAGTCGTGGCGGCTGGCCGCCTGGATGCAGGGCTGCTGCGGGGTGTAGGTCTGGATAATCACGCGCCCGCCCAGGACGCTGCGACCGGCGCGCCCGGCGACCTGCGCCAGGAGTTGGAACGTCCGCTCGGCGGCGCGGAAGTCGGGCAGGTACAGCGCCGTGTCGGCGCTAATCACACCCACCAGCGTAACACGGGGCAAATCCAGCCCTTTGGCGATCATCTGCGTGCCGATGAGGATATCGGCGCGGCCACGGATGAAGTGCTCCAACAGTTCGTCGTAGGCTCGTGGCTGGCGGACGGCGTCGCTGTCCCACCGCATGATGCGGGCGGCGGGGAACATCTCCTTGACCACCTCTTCCACCTTCTGCGTGCCGACGCCCAGGTAGCGAATGCGGGCGCTGCCGCATGCCGGGCACGTCGTCGGGGCAGGCTCGCGGTGATTGCAGTGATGGCATATCAAGGCCCTGGCCGCGCTGTGGTACGTCAGCGGCAATTCGCACCGCCGGCACTGGACGACGTACCCGCACTCGCGGCAAATCACGAAGGAAGCCGCGCCGCGACGATTCAGGAACAGGATCGCCTGCTGCCCCGCGCCCAGCGTCTCGCGCAGCGCGGCCTGGAGGGCGCGGCTGAAGATGCTCCGATTCCCCTCCAGCAACTCGCGGCGCAGGTCCACCACCTCCACCCGCGGCAGGTCGCTGAAGGCGACAGCCTCCGCTCCCCCGGCCATCGGGCGCGGGGCAGGCAATCCTGCTCGCGCCTGCTCCATGCGCCGGCGGCTCCACAGGATGCGGCGGGGGAGTTCCAGCAGGCGATAGCGGCCCTGTTTCGCCAGGGTGTACGTAACCACATCCGGAGTCGCGCTGCCCAGAATCACCGTCGCGCCGGTCAGTTGCCCCAGGCGCACCGCCACATCGCGGGCGTGGTAGCGCGGCGTATGGTCGCTCTTGTACGAGGGCTCGTGCTCCTCGTCCAGGACAATCAGCCCCAGGCGCCGCACCGGCGCAAACAGCGCCGACCGCGCGCCCACAACCACCGGGTACTTGCCCGCCCGCACGCCCTGCCACTGGTCAAACCGCTCGCCCTCCGAAAGCCCGCTGTGCAGCACCGTAACCTTGCCTGGAAAGCGCGAGGCGAACCGCTGCACCGTCTGGGGCGTGAGCGAGATTTCGGGCACGAGGACGATGGCCTGCTTGCCGGCGCGCAGCGTCTCCTCCAGCGCCCGCAGGTAGATTTCGGTCTTGCCGCTCCCCGTAACGCCGTGGAGGAGCACGACTTCGCCTTGCGGGGATTGCATCGCTTCGCGGATGCTTTGCCAGGCGCGCTCCTGCTCCGGCGTCAGCGTGGGGGGCGGCTCCGGCGGGAACAGGCGGTCTGCCAGGGGCGAGCGCTCCATCTCCTTGTAGCCTATCTGCACAAGGCCCTGTTCCTCCAGGGCGCGGATGTCGTTCAAATCGCAGCCGGTCTCCGCGTAAATCCACGACAGCCACAGCGGCTCCGACGCCTGTTGGATCACGGACAGGATGGCGCGGTACTTGGCCACGCCCTGAATCTCCTGCACGCGCTCCAGCGCCTTGTCGCGCGGCACGGCCAGGTAGATGCGCGCCTCTTCCGTTACGCGGCGCACCCATCCCTTGTCGGCCAGCGTGCGAACGACGGCGGCGGAGGCTCCGGTTTCCCGCATCACGGTCTCCTGCTCGGCCACGCCCCCTTTGCCCCGCAAGAATGCGAGGATGTCGGCGTGGGCCGCGCGGGTAACCTGGGCCGCGTCCGCCGAGCGATCCAGCACCAGCAGCGTTCGCCGAGGCTGCAACACAACCCACCCCTCCGCTGCCAATCGCTGCGCGACCGCGGGCGACGCATCCGCCTGCGCGCAGGCCGCATCCAGCGACCAGACCGGCTCCTGGCTCTGGGCCAGCACGGCCAGGAGGCGCGACGCAGGGGTGGACTTGCCCAGGCGCGGCAATGCCGACGCGATCTGCGCCTCGCTCGCCGTCAGGCGCACGTACCGTTCCGTGCGGGGCTGCGCCTTTGGCGGGGCCAGTTGCCGCCCCCGCGCCACCAGCCCCCGACGCTCCAGCGCCTTGACATCACGGCGCAAATCCGTTCCCGCGAAGCGGCGGCGGAGCAGTTGCCATCGGCGGGGACTGCGCCGCGCCAGGTAATCCAGCAGCGCTTTCTGGCTAGCCGACAGGTCGTCGGGCCACGGGGGGCTTGCCTTCAGGTGGACGATGGTCTCCAGCCGCTGGCTCATCCCAGGGGGCAGCATGAGCCGCAGGGCGTCGGCGAGGGGAGACACGTAGAAATCGCTAATCCAGCGGGCCAGTGCGATGTGGGCAGGCGAGAGCGCGGGCTCCGACTCCACAATGCCGTCCAGTTCGCGCACGTTCTGCACCGGCGCCGAGTCGGAGAACCCCAGGATCACCCCCTGCACCCGGTGCGGCCCGAAGGGAACCCACACCATCTGCCCCGCCTTGACCACGGGGGCCAGGTGGGGCGGGATGCGGTAATGGAACACGCCCTGCGCCGAGGGGGCAAACACCTCGGGCACGGCGGCGTCGGCTGCGCGCGTCCGACGCAACGCCTGGTTGACCGCAACTTCTGCGAATTCCGGCATTCCTGCTCCGTGCGAGGCCGAACTATCCACACCCTGCGCTATGCTGCGAAGATCGCGGCTGCCATGTATCCCACCACGCCGCTGTAGTCGCCGGTTACATCGCCCGATGTGGCGTACTTCAGCACGCGGGCTTGCGTCGCGCCCAGGGCTTTCGCCGCGAGGAGCGTCGCCACCACTGGCCCGCCGCCGCACGCCTCCGTCGCCCCCGATGCCAGGTCGCGCGCGAGACCCTCGGGGTCAAAGGCGCTCACCTTGTCCACGACGATGCGGTCCAGCCGCTGGGCCTGGGGTTGGCTGTGGAAATGCGACAGGTCGGTGCTGGCCACCAGCAGCGCGTTGCGGCCGTCCAGCGCCTTGGCCAAACCGCTCGCCAGGACCTTGCACGTGTCCCAATCCTGCGATCCCATCATGACGGGCAGCAAGCCGAATTCGCCCGCCAGCAGGTGTTGCAAGAACGGCAACTGGATTTCCAGCGAGTGCTCGTTGTCCTGGCCCAGGTACTGGAGCCGAATCTCCTTGTCCAGGGCTTGCTGCGCCCCGCGATCCACACGCACGCGGCCCAGCGGCGTTTCGTAGAAGTCGGCGCTTGTGGTCGCCACCTCGCCCACCCACATGCGGTGCACCGGCGACACGATGGCGACGAGGTCGTAGGTGCGCCCGCGCACAAGGGCGTAGGCATGGGCGGCCACGCCGCCCGAATAGATGTACCCGGCATGGGGCGCGATGAGGGCAACAAGGCGACCGGGGATCTCCACGGGCGGCACCTTCTCCACGAACCCGTCTATCATGCGCCTCAATTGCGGCGCCGAGCCGGGGTACCACGTGCCCGCGATGACCGAATGACGCACGGTTTCGCCTGCCATATCTCCCTCCTTACAAATCCCACAATCCGCGCTACAGTCCACCTAACGGCGCTGGCTCAACTCATCCAGAAGGCGTTGCGCCTCCTTGCGTTCCGCACTGGGGCCGACGAGGGACAGGTACACTTGCAGATGGCGCGCCGCGTCCTGATACTGTCCCAGGCGCACGTAGGCCAGGGCCAGGTTCCATTGCGCCTTGTCCCAATCCTGGCGAAGGGCCACGGCCTTCTCAAATGAGCGCGCGGCGGCCTCGTATTCGCCCTGCGAGAACTGGACATACCCCAGCATGAAGTGGGCCTCCGCCGAAGACGGTCGCGCCTGCGCCGCCTGCGCAAAATTGGCCCGTGCCCCGTCCAGATCGCCCGCATCCAGGCGCTGGACGCCCCACTCCATGCGCACGGCAAAGGAATCCCTGCGCACGCGCACCGCAACCCCCGCGCCCACAACAAGCGCCACGATGATGGGCAAGGTCAGCAGCACCCGGCGGCGACGGGCGCGGGCATCCACAATTCCTACCGGAACCCCGTCCCAATCGCGGCGGATGGCGTAGTCGGGGCAGAGCGCCCACCCTAGCGCCACGCCCGCGACCAGGCCCCCGATGTGCCCGTGATTGTCCACGCCCTGGTACAGGAACCCAAAGGCCAGGTTGTAGGCCGCCACCAGAACGATATTGACCAACTGCCGCCGCCCGACCCGCCCCAGCAGGTTGCGGTAGCGGGCGAAGAAGTATCCCAGCGCGCCTACCAGCCCGAAGATGGCCCCCGAAGCCCCCGCCGACAGGTGATCGTTGAACGCGAAACTGGCCAAGACGCCGGTCGCTCCGGCCAGCAGATAGATGGCCGTAAACGGCGCACGGCCAAACAGTCGCTCCACCTCCGTGCCCAGAGCGTACAGCGCATACGAATTGAACGCCAGATGCAACAGCCCGATGTGCACGAAGATGGGCGTGATGAACCGCCAATACTCGCCCGCGGCGATGCGCCCGTTCACCTTCGCGCCGAACCGCACCAGAACGTCGGTGCTCTCGGAGCCGCCGGCCAGCGTCATCGCCACGAATACCAGCAGATTGGCCGCGAGAATGAGCCACACGACGACGGGCCTGGTCGTGGGCAGCGGCAGGGAAACTTTGCGCGGAGGGCTTGGCGCGGGCGCTGCCGAGTCGTCGGTCGGGGGCAACATGGCAATCCTCACAGGTGCGCGCGTCGCGGACGCGTCCGGCATTTCTCCGCCGTGATGATGGCGGCGATGGTGCGCACGGCGTCGTCCAGGTGGCAGTCCGAATTGATCACCACGTAGTCAAACTCGGGCAGCCGCTTCATCTCCTCGCGCGCGGTCTCCATGCGCTTGCGCAGTTGCTCCGCGTCCTCCGTCTTGCGCGTCCGCAGGCGCTGGAACAACTCTTCTTCCGACGCCGCCGTGAGGAAAATGGTAACGGCGTCGGGAATCAGTCGGCGGACGGTGGCCGCGCCCTGCACGTCCAGGCGCAGGATGACGTCCTTGCCGCTCGCCAGCGCCTCGCGCACATGGGCCTTGGGAATTCCCTTGTACTGCCCGTATACCACGGCGTGCTCCAGCAACTCGTCGTTGCGAATCATCTCCTCAAAGTCGGCGGCGGTTACAAAGTGGTAGTCGCGGCCGTCCACCTCGTTCTCGCGTCGTGGGCGGCTGGTGGCCGTAACCACGAAATGAAACGGGTAGCCCAGTTCCTCCATGCGGCGCACGACCGTGTCCTTGCCCACGCCCGAGGGGCCGGAGATGACCACCACCAGCGGCGGCGCGGACGGCGCAAGCGCCCTGTTGGGGGCAGGATGGATGCTCACTCCGCCTCCTTCTCGCGCTGCTGCCGCAGGCGCCCTACAATGGTATCGGGCTGCAACGCCGCCAGCGCCAGGTGTCCCGTGTCCAGGATGATGACCGACTTGGTGCGGCGGCCGTAGGTCATGTCAATGATGCGGCCGGCGTCGTTGGCGTCGCGAATCATCCGCTTGATGGGGGCCGAGTCGGGGCTGACGATGGCCAGGATGCGGTTGGCCGCCACCACCCCCCCGAAGCCGATGTGCAGCATTTCTGCTCGCATAAGTCCTCCTTTTCGGTCATCTACGTGTGCTCGCTGCGCCCTGCGCTCCCGCCCTCAGCGGGAGTGTGCCCGCCGCAAGGTCGCTCAGTGTGTGCGCGCATTGCATCTCGCCCGACCTCTCCCCTCGGCCTCCCCGGGGGTGAGGTGCGCACCACTCGCGCGAGATTCTTCGCGGCTTCGCCGCTCAGAATGACAGCAGGTCTTGTGTCATGCTGAGCCGAAGGCGAAGCATCTCGCCCGACCTCTCCCCTCGGCCTCCCCGGGGGTGAGGTGCGCACCACTCGCGCGAGATTCTTCGCGGCTTCGCCGCTCAGAATGACAGCAGGTCTTGTGTCATGCTGAGCCGAAGGCGAAGCATCTCGCCCGACCTCTCCCCCTCGTTCCCCTTCTCCGCCCGCGGAGAGGGGGAGGCCGAAGGCCGGGGTGAGGTGCGCATGACCACCTCGGGAGATTGCTTCGGGCACTGCGTGCCCTCGCAATGACGGCTACCAACAGACTTTGGAACCGAATTCCGGGCCCACGTCCGCTTGCAGCCACGCGCCTCTCTTCATATAATTGCAGTCAGAACAATTCCTCTGCGGAGATGAGCATGCCAATCTACGAATACCGATGCCATGACTGCAGGCGGCGTGTATCCATCCTGTGGCGCTCGCTCTCGGAAGCGGAATCGGGCGAGGCCCGCTGCCCGCGCTGCGGCGGAACGCGCCTGACCCGATTGGTCTCGCGGGTGGCCGTGCTCCGCTCCGAAGAGGCGCGCCTGGACGCCCTCATGGACACCGACGGCCTGGGAGACCTGGACGAGAACGACCCGAAGAGCATCGCCCGCTGGATGCGCAAGATGAGCAAAGAAATCGGCGAGGACGCAGGCGAAGAGTTTGAGGAGGTCGTTGGCCGCCTGGAGGCCGGCCAGACCCCCGAACAGATTGAGCAGGAGATGCCCGACCTGGGGCTGGGCGGTGCCGACGACGCTTCCATAGACACCGACTAGAACCTCGCGATCTGCTCCACGTTCACGACGAACACCGTAGCCCCGCCCACTTGCACCTCCACCGGCGTGGGCATGTATAGTTCGCCCGGCTCCATGATGGGCGGGAGCGGGTTTACAAACTGGGTGCGCGTGTGGCAGTTCTGGCGGACGGTCTCCAGCACCTCCGGCACCTTCGCGTCCTCGGTTACGACCAGAATCGTGGCGTTCCCCTCGCGTAGGAACCCGCCCGTGGTGCTGATGACGGTGGCGCGGTGGCCCTTGCGCAGAAGTTGATCCACGAGAGGCCGCGAGTCATCTGAGTTCACGATGCTGATGATGAGTTTCATCCCTTCCTCCTCTCATGTGCGAGTGCGCGGCGTAGCACTGGACGAACGCGGCATAGGAAAACGGCCGCCGCCTCCAACGGGAATCACTTCTGACCCTGCCCGCGCTCGGCCATGAGCCTATCCACCTCCGCGCGGATGGCAGACTGAACGGCGTCAAAGGGCAGCGTCGCGTCCACGATGCGCCAGCGTGTCGGCTCGGCCAGCGCCATCTCGCGGTAGCCCGCACGAACCCGCTCGTGATACTCGCGCTGGCGGCGTTCCATGCGGTTCCACTCGTTGGCGTCCTGGCCCCTCTTGCGGGCCAGGCCCACCTCCACGGGCACGTCCAGCAGGAACGTCAGGTCGGGCTGTAGCCCGCCGGTGGCAAAGGCGGTGATGGCCCGCAGCGCCTGCAAATCCAGGCCAAGCCCGTACCCCTGGTACGCCAGCGTGGAATCCGCGTAGCGGTCGCAGAGCACCATCTGCCCCCGAGCCAGCCGCGGGCGGATTTCCTGCCCCACCAACTGCGCCCGCGCCGCCGAGAACAGGAGAATCTCCGCGGCGGGTTGCATCTCCGTGAATTCCGGGTTCAGCACGATGTTGCGCACCAGGTCGCCGATGCGCGTGCCTCCCGGCTCCCGGGGCGCGTACACGCTGAACCCCCGGGTCTCCAGATGCCCCCGAAGCGCCTGCAACTGGGTCGTCTTGCCGGAACCCTCTGGCCCCTCAAAGGTGATGAACAGGCTCAATGCGCCCCTCCGTCGTTGCGGAGGATGGTAACCCGCCGCCGCGGCTCGCGCCCCTGGCTGAAGGAGATGAGGTTGGCCTCGCGGGCCAACTGATGCTGCCAGCGGCGCACATCCGCCGATTGCGGGCGCAGTTCCACCATCTTGGCCCCGGCCAGCACCTTTTGAATCGCGTCCTGCGCCTCGCGCATGGCCATGGCGAACGGGTCTGCCTCCTCCGCCGACAGGCCGAAGATGTCGGCCAGGCACCCCTCCATCTGCGAGACGGTGTTGCTGCGCAGGACGTAGATGGGAATGCCGCGGCTCTCCGCGTCGGCGATGGGCTGGGGCCGCTTGCGGTAGTAGTTGCGCAGCGTGATGACCACATCGGCGCTCTTGAGGTCATCCACGAGGCGCACAGGCAGCGAGAGGTTCGTGGCGGCCTGGCGCAGTCGGTTCTGCCCGACGCCGTAGGCGTACACGCTCAGCGTCTCGCGCAACTGCGGCGCTTGCGGCGTTACCCGCACCGGGCGCTCCTCCAGGCTCAGCGCGGGCATGGACGCCTCCTCCGTCCGAATCTCGCCCTTCTCGTCGCGGTAGCGCAGTTCGGCGGGCAACGGGCGCCCGCGCAAGATGGCATCCACGGCGGCCCCCACGTCCCTGTGGATGGCCAGCCGCTGCCAGTCCTGAATCTCAATCACCACATCAAAGGTGGGCGGAGCCTTACGCTCCAGGATGGATTTCTGCGTGCCGCGCCGGCGGGCCTCCTCGTCGCTCAACGTTACCGACTGGATGCCGCCCACCAAGTCCGACAGGGTAGGGTTCAGCATGAGGTTGTCCAGCGTGTTGCCGTGGGCGGTGCCCACCAACTGCACGCCGCGCTCGGCGATGGTGCGCGCCGCCGCCGCCTCCAACTCCGTCCCGATTTCGTCAATGATGATGACCTCGGGCATATGGTTTTCCACCGCCTCAATCATCACCGCATGTTGGAGCGCTGGCGTTTCCACCTGCATGCGCCGCGCCCGCCCGATGGCCGGGTGCGGGATGTCGCCGTCGCCGCCGATCTCGTTGGACGTGTCCACGATGATGACGCGCTTGTTCTCGGCTAGGACGCGCGCCACCTCGCGGAGCATGGTGGTCTTGCCCACGCCGGGCCGCCCCAGGAGGAGAATGCTCTGCCCCGAATCCACGATGTCGCGGATGATGTCTATCGTGCCATACACGGCGCGCCCCACGCGGCAGGTGAGGCCGACGATGTCGCCCTTGCGGTTGCGGATGGCCGAGATGCGGTGCAGGGTGCGCTCTATGCCGGCGCGGTTGTCGTCGCCAAAGTCGCCGATGAGGTCCACCACATGCTGGATGTCCTCCCGCGTAACCTCATGGTCGGCGAGTTTCACCTCGTGGTGCAGGAAACGCGCTTCCGGGAGCCGTCCCAGGTCCAGGACGACCTCCAGCAGTTCATCGGCGCGATCCGCCTCGCGGAGGGCCTTCTGAATGTGCGGCGGGAGCACCGCAATCAGGGCCTCCAAATCATCCGTAATCTTCTGTTGCTGCAAACGCTCTACTCGTTCCATAAAGTTGCTTTCGTCCAATCCCGCGGCGTTACCCGCGTCCATCATGTCAACACATCGTGCCGCGCCGCCGTGGGCGTCCGCGCTTCCGCCCGCTTGTCAAAGGCCACAGCAGGCGCGGGCTGCGCTTCCCGCACCGGCACGGCATTCTGCCGCACCAGCACCGACTGGCTCGTTACGAATCGGAAACCGGCGTCCTGGAGCGGGCCGCGCAGGTTCACCTGGTACGCCCGCGCGCTGCAGAATACGGTCCGCGTTCGGCGGGGCACCAGGGCCAGCGCGTCGCGAATCACCTCTGCGGTCCGGTCGGCATGCTCCGGATGGATGACCACGCGCAGCCAGCACACGCCGTTCCCGTACGCCATCCCCACATAGGCCAGAATATCGTCGCCCGCCCTCCACACGTAGCGCGCGTCGCCCGCCAGGCCGGGGGTGGGGCCGGCGTTGGCCATGCCCTCGGCTACCCGCACGGCTTTCGGCGTCGCCGCCGCGTACAGCCGCCCGATCCCCCAGCGGTCGCTCTCGCTGTCCACAGGCTCCAACAGTCCGACCCCCTCCGTCGCGGGCAGTTCCCGCAGTTGGAACACGTCCTCCCGCGTGTACAGGACAAACCCCGCGTCCAGGAACAGGTGCGCGGCCTCCAGTTCATCGGACAGGCGCACGAAGACCCGCTGCACGCCGAGCCGCGCCAGGTACATCCCCATACCCGCAAGCAGGCTCCGCCAGATGCGCTCTGCCTCGGGCGCATCCAGGCTCGGAGCCAGGCGCACCAGGTCGGCTTCTTCGCCCCCGACGCGCAGCCGAACCTGCCCGAACCCCTCCAGCACGGGGCTGGCGTCGGTGTCCTGGAACACCGCCGTGCAGAACGGCCCTTCGGCCAGGGAGCCGTGGCCCAGCAACGCCGCCCACAGCGGGTTTCGCGCCCGCATCAGCGCGTGCTCCAGGTCCAGCACCGTGCTGGCGTGTTGCAGCCGATATAGGATTGGGATGTGCTGTACCCCAAAGGGCTTGACGCTCTCCATCGTACCCGCCACTCCTCTGCTCGGAGGCGGGGCATGCGCGCGGCAGGATGGGATGGTGCGGTCGCGGCACGAGCGAATGCTACGCTTCCGTCCTCTCTCCGGTCATCCTCACAAAGTACTGGTGGAACCGCAGGTCATCCGTCAGTTCCGGGTGGAAGGCTGTTGCCAGCAGGTTGCCCTGGCGCGCCGCGACGATGGCCCCGTCCGACAGCCGCGCCAATACCTGCACCCCCAGCCCCACCCGCTCAATCAAGGGCGCACGGATGAAGATGGCCCTGAACGGCATATCGCCACCCAGTTCCGGCACGTCCAGCAACGTCTCAAAACTATCCACCTGACGGCCAAATGCATTGCGCCGTATGGTTACATCCATCAGCCCGATGAGCGGCTGCGCCAATCCGCCGATGTCCCGGGCCAGCAGGATCATCCCCGCGCAGGTGCCCCAGACCGGCCACCCAGAGGCGGCCCGTGCGCGTATCGGCTCAATCAGCCCGTAGGTTACCGCCAGTTTGCCGATGGTGGTACTCTCACCGCCCGGGATGATGAGGCCCGACAGCCCCTCCAACTGCTCCGGAAGGCGGACTTCGCGGGTGTCCACGCCCAGCCGTTCCAGGGCCTTGCGATGCTCAATGAATGCCCCCTGCAATGCCAGCACGCCGATTGTCATAGGCGACCCTCTGCCCCGTGTTGTCTGCGATGGTGTGTTGGGTTACCAGCCGCGCCCCGCCAGGAGTTGTTCCTGCGGGATGGCGCCGATTTCCAGGCCGGGCATCGCCTCGCCCAGGCCCTTGGACACCTCGGCGATGATCTTCGGGTCGTTGTAGTGCGTTGTAGCCTCTACGATGGCCTTGGCCCGCCGGGCCGGATCGCTGGACTTGAAGATGCCGGAACCCACGAAGACGCCGTCCATCCCCAGTTGCATCATCAGCGCGGCGTCGGCCGGGGTCGCGATGCCGCCCGCGGCGAAGTTGACCACGGGAAGCCTGCCCAATTGCGCCACTTCCTTCACGAGTTCGTAGGGCGCGCCCATCTCCTTGGCGGCCTTCATCAGTTCCTCCGGCGCCATGGACGTGAGACGACGGATCTCGCCCATGACGGCGCGCGCGTGTCGCACGGCCTCCACCACGTTGCCGGTGCCCGCCTCGCCCTTGGTGCGGATCATGGCCGCGCCCTCGGCGATTCGGCGCAGCGCCTCGCCCAGGTTGCGGCACCCGCAGACGAAGGGCACCTTGAACTGGTGCTTGTCAATGTGGTGCTCCTCATCGGCGGGCGTGAGCACCTCCGACTCGTCAATGTAGTCCACGCCCAGCGCCTCCAGCACCTGGGCCTCCACGAAATGCCCGATGCGGCACTTGGCCATGACCGGGATACTTACGGCGTCCATGATCTTGAGAATCAACTCCGGGTCGCTCATGCGGGCGACGCCGCCGTGCGCCCGAATGTCGGCAGGGACGCGCTCCAGTGCCATCACCGCCACCGCGCCGGCGTCCTCGGCGATTCGGGCATGCTCGGGCGTTACCACGTCCATAATCACGCCGCCTTTGAGCATCTGAGCCAGGCCGCGCTTTACCGCCACTGTGCCCGTATCTCTCGGCTCCATGTCTTCATACCTCCATACCGCTGATTCTTGCTCCCGTTTCTAGCCTATTCTATACGCATTGAACACCGTTGACAAGTCTCCGCCACAAGGGACTCGGTTCCATCTTGTGTTGGTCTGCCCCGCGCGCCGCCTCTCCACTTTGTCATGCTGAGCCGAAGGCGAAGCATCTCGGTCAGCGAGATTCTTCGCGGCTTCGCCGCTCAGAATGACGGTAGATGCCAGCGGACTTTGGAACCGAGTCCCACAAGGACACACCGCGGGGGCGCAGAAGGCGCAGAGGGCACAGACCGCGGGCCATTCTCAGCGTCGCGGGGCTAAAGCCGCCGCGCTAAGGGTAGCACGGGGCGGCGCGTCCGGCCTGCCCGCTCGCGGAGGGGGCGGGCACGAAGGCGAGGTCGGGCGGGTGGCTTCCCTTCGCCCGCAATGACGGATGGGTGCAACGTGCGACGCGCCTCGGAGGTGCGTCGCGCGTTCCCCTTCGCGCGGATTCGCGGTTACAAGAACTGTCATTCTGGGCGGCGAAGCGCGGACGAATCTCGCGTCCCCATTCGTGTTATCTGTGGATACACACGGCCCGCTTTGCCCCATCAGGACAGCAGAACGCGCAGACCGCGCAGGAGCCTAGGGCGTGGGCGTCGGCGTGGGCGTGCGCGTGCCCGCGAGCCACACGAAACTGCGCGGGGCGCTCTCCGCGCCGGCGGCAGGCCATAGGTCCGCGTTGCCCGGAATCCCCTCGCTGACCCGCACCCGCACGCTCACGCTCCAGTACAGCCGTCCCGACGGCGGTCGCAACAGCCAGACGTAGGCGGGCACCTGCCACTGGGTGTCGCGGGTAACGCCTACCTCCTCGCCCCGCTCGTGGGGAATGCGCACCACGTACCACTCGTCATCGGCCAGCGGCCCCACATCCGTCCAGCGCAGGACGATGGCCTCCTGAGGCTCAAAATGCATCTCGTTGGGCGGCGCCAAGAGCGTGGGTGCGGGATGCAGCGCGCGCGTCGGCGTGGGGGTGGGCGGCTGGGGCGTGGCCGTGGGCGCGGGGGTCCACGTGGACGTTGGCGGGGGCGGCGTCGGCGTGTCGGTCGGCGCGGTCGTCGCCGTCGGCGTGTCCGCTGGCTGCGGCGTATCCGTCGGCGCGACCACCACGGGCGCCGTGGCCGTGGGCGCGGGCGTGGGGGGCTGGGTGGGACGAACGGTGGGCGTAGCCGTCGCGGGCGGCGAGGCGACGGGCCTGGGCCGTGTCAACGCCCAGATGCCCCCGCCGATGAGTGCGACAGATGCGGCCAGCGCCAGGATGGCGGCGCCGTACCGACGCCTGGCTGTCCTGCGCGGCCGCGCCGATGGCATGGCGGCTTCGGGCGACTCCCCGCCCAGCACGCGGGTAGCCCTGCGGAGCCATTGGCGCGCCTCGGCGTCCTTGGGGTTCAGGCGCAGGGCGTGGCCAGCCAGTTCGGCGACCCGGTCCCACTGACCGAGACGGGCCGCCGCGCGGGCCTGTTGCGCCAGCGCCTGCGCCCGCCGTCGCTGCTCCTGGCGACGGCGACGGCGACTTTCGCGCGGGGGTGGCCCCGCCGTCTGCGCGGCCTGCACGAAAGCATCGCTGAACTCGCGGAAATCCGCGAAAGCCTTGCCCTCGTACCCCACCCCGCGCATGAGGACGCGCCACATCTCCGGCCCCAGGCGGTCCTCGGCCCGCCGCCAGGGGATGCCCGGGCGGCGCATGGTGGCGTCGGTGCGGGAGAAGGGCGCGCCCACCACCATCTCGTGCGCCAGGTTCGCCAGCGCCTCCGTATCCTTCTCCGGCGTGTGGGTCCCCAGCGCCATGCCGAAATCCAGCACGGTTACCTGATCGTCGTCGCTGAGCCAGATGCTGCGGTCCTGCAGGTTGCCGTGGGAGAGCCAGCGCTCGTTGAGGTACTGGAGCGCGTCCGCGATTTGGCTGACGATGAAGGCGGCCCGCAGGGGGAAGATGGGGCTTTCGGCGCGCAGGCGGTCGGCCAGGGTAACGCCTTCCGCCGGACGGAAGGACAGAAACGGCAGCCCTTCGGCCTCGCCGACTTCGTAGACCTGGGGCAGGTTGGGGTGGCTGAGGCTTGAGGCCAGGCGCGCGGCGCGCTGGAACTGCTCCGCGGTCGCGGGGTCTGACGCCAGGTCGCCATCCAGCACCCGCACCCACACGTCGCGGTCGTAGTGGGTGTCGTGGGCGCGGTAGATGGTGCCAAATCCGTCGCGCAGCACCACACCGCGCAGTTCATACCGTCCAAATTGGCGCGGAAACGTCTCGGCCATGTCGCCCCCATCGCACTGCGGCAACGCGGGCGCATTCTAGCACAGAACGCGGGAGACGCGCAAGCGCGGACGCGGAGCGGGATTCGGTTGCAAACTGTGTTGGTCTGTCCCGCGCGCCGCCTCCCCACTCTGTTATGCTGAGCCGAAGGCGCCGCTCCCTCGCCCTTCGGGAGAGGGCCGGGGTGAGGGGCGAGATTCTTCGCGGCTTCGCCGCTCAGAATGACAGTGGATGCCAACAGACTTTGGAACCGAGTCGCGGAGCGGGCTCCGTTCCATCGGGTGTTGGTGTGGGGTAAGAACACACGGCAGAGGCGCAGAGGTTGGACGATTCTCCGCCCGTCTCTCCGGTGCAAGGCCCCTTCCCTTGCCCGAAACGCCCTTCCGTGGTAGGATGGCCCCAACGGAGGGCGTCATGCGGCGCGCGCTTGCGGTACTGGTGGCAACAATCCTGCTGGGGCTGACGGCCCTGGCCATCTTCCTCGGCCTGTCGGTGTGGTGGCCGCGGGTAGGCCGCGCGCCGACGCCGCCACCCGCGCCCACCGCCCCGCCGAGCGCGACCCCATCGCCCGAAACCCATCGGCTCACGCTGCCCAACGTCTCGGTGCCGGGCGCGACGATGACGCCCACCATCGCCCTGGCGCAGATTACCCTGCCGACGCCCGCGCCACAGCCCACGGCCACGCCCATCGCCCTGCCGACCCACGCCCCGACAGCGGGAGCGTTCGCGGCCGCATCGGATCGGTGCGCGGGCATCGTTACGCGAACGGGCGCGCAACTGACGCTGGACGGCAAGCCCTTCCGCTTCATCGGCACCAACTCTGCCTACTTCATGGAGCCCTACTTCCCCGAAGCGGAGATCGCGCCCATTCTGGCGTTCATCGGCGAGACGTTCCCCAACGCCGTGTTGCGGCTGTGGGTTCTTCCGGGCTGGGACCTGGATCGGCTGGGGCGCGTGCTGGATGCGGGAGCCAGGCACGGCGTGCGCTTCCTCATCACGCTGGACGACTACCATCGCGGCAAGAGCGAGCACTGGTTCCAGAGCACATTCCGCATGGATTACCTTCCCCACGTTAGGGCCGTGGTGGAGCGGTTCCGCGAACATTCGGCGGTGATGGGGTGGGAACTGATGAATGAGCCCACCTGCGGGCCGGAGGGGTTCTCGCAAGCGTGTCTGGACGCCGAATTCGGCTGGGTCAAGGAGACATCGGAGGCTATCAAGGCGCTGGACCCGTGCCGGCCGGTGTCGGTGGGAACCATCGGCTACCTGTGGGGATCGGAGCCAGACCGCGCGAACTTCCGCCGCATGCACGCGCTGCCGTCGGTGGACCTGGTCAGCATCCACAAGCAGGTGGGGTCCGAGGAGAAGGAGATCGTGGACTTGGCGCGGGGCCTGGGCAAGCCGTGGTTCTTCGGCGAGGTGTACTACCGCGTGTACGACGACGCGTGCCGCCCCATCCGCTCGGAGATGCCGGCCGAGCGGGCCGACGCGGTGGCCGCGGACATCCGCAGCAGTCTGGACGCGGGCGCCAGCGGCTACCTGCTGTGGCAGTATGCCGCTGGGCCGGTGGACATGGGCGGGCGCGTCCAGTGGTTCTGCGGGTGGTATGAGTATTTCCGCGACGACCCCACCCACGCGCGCATCCGGGACACGGACTGGGGCCTGAGCCGGTGAGGGCGTCGCCCCCTCGCCCGCTGGGAGAGGGCTGGGGTGAGGGCCACGCTCCCTCGCCC
>JBBIHX010000043.1:0-20009 GCA_037446815.1 Caldilineae bacterium
CCCATCCTATTCGTGCAGATTCGTGTTATCCGTGGATAAGGTCTTCCGAGCGGCGCAGCCGCGAGGAATCTCGCGCCCTATGCGTCCCATCCATGCTATCCGCGGATAACGCCCCGGAGATTGCCCCGCATCGCCGGCGCGGGACAGGCAGTCCGGCCTACGGCTCCACGATGGCCTTGGCCACCGCCCCCGACTCCACCGCCTTGAGCGCCGCCTCGGTGTCGTCCAGGCCCACCACAAGCCCCACGAGCGCCTCCGCGTCCACCACGCCCTCGGCGATAAGGCGGATGCCGACCTCAAACTCGCCCGCGTAGTAGATGAACGACCCGAGGATTTCCACTTCCCTGCGCGCCACCGCCATCGGCACCACCTGAGCCGGGCGCGTGGATAGCCCCACGAGCACGACCCGTCCGCCGGCCCGCACCAAATCCAGCGCCTGCTGCACCGTCGCGGCCACGCCCGCCGTCTCAAACACAACCAGCGGCCCTTGCCCCGACGGCGTAAGGGCGCGGATGCGGGCTACTATATCCGGGTCGCGCCCGTTGAAAGCCGCCTCGGCTCCCAGTCGGCGCGCCAACTCCAGTTTCTCCGGCACGATGTCCACCGCGAAAACCCGCGCGCCGGCCACCTTCGCCGCGGCGACGGTCAGCAGGCCAATGGCGCCGCAACCCATCACGGCCACCGCATCGCCCACGCGCACCCGCCCCCGCCGCACCGCATGCACGCCCACCATCAGCGGCTCCACCAGCGCGCCCTGCCGGTACGACATGGCAGCGGGAATCGGCCACACGAAGCGCGCGGGCACCTTGGCGTACTCGGCCAGCGTCCCCGGCCAGTTGATGGCCATGCCCACGCGGTTCACGCACAGGTTGACCAGCCCTTCGCGGCAGTACAGGCATTCGCCGCACGAGAAGTTCGGCTCGGCGGTAACCCGCTGGCCCACGGCGATGCCCGATACCCCCTCGCCGACCGCGACCACATCGCCGGCGAATTCATGCCCCAGAATCTGCGGGTACTCCACGCTGCGGTCGCCGGTGTACATGTGCAGATCAGACCCGCAGATGCCCGTGGCCCGCACGCGGATGACCACCTCGCCTGGGCCGGGCTCCGGCCTGGCGACCTCACCCAGCCGAATATCCCGCGGGCCGTACAGCAATGCCGCCTTCATAGCCCTCTCCTCCCCTCTACACTTGCCAGCCGGCCAGCAAGCCTTCGTAGATGGCGTTGACCAACCGGCGCGGCTGGTTGGCGTCGCCGATGACGTGCACGGGCACGTCCAGCGAGCCGAGCGCGTCGGCCAGCGAACGCTCCGCCACGGCGCCCGCCGCCAGCACAATCACGTCGGCGGGGAAAAGCGCCGGCTTCCCATCCGCAAACTCGCAGGCCAGACCCTCGTCGGCGACGCTCTTCGCCCTGCACGCCGCGTAGCCGATAATGCCGGCGCGCTCCAGTTCCTCCAGCAGGTCAATGCGCGTCGTCGGCTCCACGTCGGGCGCGATTCGGTCCAGCATCTCCACCAGGGTAACGCGATTGCCCCGCGCCGCCAGGTACAGCGCCGTCTCGCAGGCCACCAGCCCCGCGCCGATCATCGCCACCGTCTTGTCTCGCACGTCGGCCTTGCCGCTGAGCACATCCCACGCCGTAACCACGCGGGCGTCGTCCAGCCCGGTGATGGGCGGGCGCAAGGGTTTTGCCCCCGTGGCCACAATCACCGCGTCCGGCTTCTGCGCCGCCACGTACTCCGGCGTGGCCTCCACGCCCAGGCGCACCTCCACGCCCGCCTCGCGGAGTTGCCGCGTAAGCGTGTCCTGGAGCCAGAGAATCTTCTCCTTCCCGGGCGGGCGGCTGCTCAGCATCATCTGGCCGCCCAGTTCCGTGCCACGCTCGCAGAGGATAACCCGATGTCCACGCCGCGCCGCCGCCCACGCGGCCTCCATGCCCGCCGGCCCGCCCCCGATGACCAGCACGCGCTTCGGCTGGTGCGCGGGCGCAAAATCGTCAAAGACCTCCTCGCGGCCCAGGAACGGGTTCACCGTGCAGCGGATGGGCACGCCGTCCACGCTCCGCGACTTGGAACAGACGTTGCAGGAGATGCAGCGGCGGATGCGGTGCGCCTCACCCGCCCGCGCCTTGTTCACCCACTCCGGATCGGCCAGCAGCCCCCGTCCCAGCACCGCGAAGTCCATCTTCCCCATGGCGATGGCCGCGTCCGCAAAGGCCGGCTCCCGAATCACGCTGGCCGCCAGCACCGGCACGCTCACCACCTGGCGAATCCCCTCGGCCAGGTAGAGTTTCCATCCCTGCGGGAAGCGCATCGGTTCTATCTGCTTGTGATGGGCCGCGGGGAATGCCGCCGAGATGTGCAGCGCGTCCAAGCCGGCCGCGGCGAGCATCTTGGCCAGCGCCTTGTACTCCTCCTGCGTATTGCCGCCCTCCACGAAATCGTCGCCGTTGATGCGCATCCACAGCGGGAACCCGCGCCCCACCGCCTGGCGCACGGCGGCGATGACCTCCAGCGCGAAGCGCGCGCGCCCCTCCAGCCCGCCCCCGTACTCGTCGGTGCGGCGGTTGGTGTACGCCGACAGAAACTGGCTGATGAGATACCCGTGCGCGCCGTGAATCTCGACGCCGTCAAATCCCGCCCTCACCGCGCGCGCCGCAGCCGCCGCGAAGCATTGCACGATCTCGTGAATCTCGTGCACCGTCAGCGGGTGAGGCGTCGCACGGCCCGGCGCCACCGGCACGTCCGAGGGGCCTACCGGCGCGCCCCCGCACAGTTGCGGCGATGTCAGCGCGCCCACGTGGTTGATCTGGATCGCGGCCCTCGCGCCGTAGCGCTGGATCGCCTCGGCCAGGCGATTGAGGCCGGGGATGAACTCGTCGCGGTCTATCCGATTGTGGGCCACCGCGCCCCGCCCCTGGGGATACTGCACCGTCGTGTTCTCCACGATGATGAGGCCGGTGCCGCCGCGGGCGCGCTCGGCGTAGTGGCGGATCATGCGCTCCGTTACGCCGCCCGTGTCGGAGGCGTAGTTCGTGCCCATGGGCGACATCACCACGCGGTTGCGAATCTCCATGCGTCCGATGCGCCCCGGACTCAGCAGATGCGGATACGGGTTCTTCATCTCCGCCTCCTTGACGATGAAACGCGGCGGGCCAGGCGATTGCCCGGCCCGCGACAACGGTTACAGGTCTGCGAGCGTGCCGTCCACCTCCGACTCGGGCACGTCAAACACGACATTGTGCGGCGGCAGCGGCTCTTCCAACATGAATTCGGGCAGACGGTCGTCCGCCGTCGTAAAGCCCGCCCGTCGGTTGAACTCCAGTTCCAGTTTCAGCACGGTGCGGTTCATCTGCTCCAGGTCCTGCACTGTCCAGCCCCAGCCAAACCGCCCGTTGATGAGGTCCACCATCAGTTGCGGGTCAGCGAACACGGGCGGCCGCGCGAACAGGCACAGGCCGGTGTAGTCCAGCATCGCCGCGCCCAACTGCAACTTTCGCGACTCGGCCCGCTGCCCCTCTATGCCGAGCGGGTTCACTGTGGCCCGCGAGCCGAAGGCATTGCCTGCCGTGTGGTCCGCGCCCATGGGCGACGTGGCGTAGGTAACGCCGTTGCCCTTGAGGGAGCGCGGGTCGTAGGCCGGCATGGCCTGCCCCTTCACTGCGGGGATCCGCCTGATGCCCAGGACGCGCCCTGTAACCACCGCGCCCTGCCCGATCATCCTGCCGACGACGCTATCTTTCGCCACCTCTTGGAGCAGCGCGACAAAACTATCCTTGTCGCCGAATTTCGCCAGCCCCGCCTCGGCAGCGATACCCAGCGCGGCCCCGGTCTCAATGGTATCCAGCCCCAGGTCGTTGCACATATAGTTCAGTTCGGCGACTTCGTCTAGCGTGCCCAGGCCCAAGTTGGAGCCCAGCAGGCCGATGGTCTCGTACTGCAGCGTGCCCACGATCGGCTTGCCGCTCTCGTCCACGAAAACGTTGCAGCAGGCGATAACGCATCCGGGCATGCAGCGGGTGCCCACCTGCCCACCCCGCGCCAGCGTAACCTCGCGCAGGTGTTCCCCGCGCAGGTTCTCGGCTTCCTCAAATCGCCCGTCGCGGAAGTTGCGCGTGGGCAGCGACCCCATCTCGTTCACCGCGCCCACGATGGACGCCGTCCCGTACAGGTGCGACGAACCCTTGTGGCCGGTCTTGGGGCTATTCCACAACTCCTGCCCGAAGCGGCGGGCAGCGGCTCGGAACAATTCCGGATTGGCCAAGGCTGCGGGGCCTGCGTTCCCTGCGTCCAGCACCACGGCCTTCAGGCCCTTGCTCCCCATCAGCGCGCCCAGGCCTCCGCGGGCCGCTTGGCGACTGACCTGGTCGCCCTCGCCGGTGCAGGCCACGCTCGCGCCCGCAAGTTTCCGCTCGCCCGCGGGGCCGATGCTCATCACCGTGCAACTCGCACCCCAGCGCGCGCGGGCGGCCTCCGCTGTGGCATACGTGCCCAGCCCGCGCCACTCCTCCGCGGGGAGCAACTCCACCTTGTCGGGCGACACGTACAACTGATACAGCCCGCCGTCCGACGGCTGGCCCTCCACCACGATGGCCTTGATGTCCAGGCGGCCCAGCACGATGCCGGCGGTCCCGCCCGCGTTGGCCTCCTTGACGCCGCCCGTCAGCGGGCTCTTGCCGCCGACCGACACTCGCCCTGCGCTGGACAGGCTCGTGCCCCCCAGCAGGCCGGGCGCGAAGATAAGTTTGTTGTGGGGTCCCAGCGGCTCGCAGCGCGGCGGGACCTCCTCCAGAAGGATTTTCGCGATAAGTCCGCGCCCGCCGAACTGCTCGTAGGCAGGCGGAACCGGCTCCCACCTCACCGTCTGGTGGGTCATGTCAACGCGCAGTATCTTCATAACGTCCTCCTTATGTAAAGTACCAGCACTCATGTCAATATGCAGCCAGCAGGAACGGCATCACCGCCAGGCCGGCCAGGATGGACAGCGAGATAGCCCCCGCCGCGAACTCCGTATCCAGCCCCTCCATGGAGGCGTACACCAGCACCACGATCCCGATGGGCATGGCCGCGCCCATAGCCACGGCAGCCCGCGCCAGCCCCTGCAGCCCGAAGATCGCCACCAGCGCCTGCCCCACCAGCCAGCCCCCCGCGATGCGTAGCGCCACCGCCGTCAGCATGGGTCGCCATCGGGAAAACCGCAGTTCTATGAACGCGCCCAGGGTCAGCATGGCCAGCGGCCCGTTCGCCTTGGACACGGGTTCCAGAATCTGCACCAGCCAAGCGGGCAGCGACACGCCCAGCAAGTTCACCGAAATCCCCAGGACATTCGCCCAGAAGGTGGGCAGGGCCAGCACCCGCTTCAGTCCCGCATGCCAGGCCGACGATGCGTTCGTCCCGTGTCGCGTCGCCGTGTAGTAGGCGTAACTGTTGCCCACCAGCGAGTTGCCCAGGTCAAAGGCCGCCAAACGGCTAATGCCCTCGGCGCCGTAGAACGTCAGGAAGAACGGCACCAGGAAGAACCCGATGTTGCTCACCATGGTGCTGGTGATGAGCACGCCGGCCACGGGCTTCTCCAGTCGCATCGCCCTGGCCGCCAGGCGGGCCAGCAGTTGCAGCACCAGCGGAATGGCCGCCCCGCAGAAACTGAGCACCAGGATGCTCCCGATCTCCAACTCCGCCCGCGCCAGCGACAGAAACAGAAGTGCAGGCAGGGTCGCATTGATGATGACGCGCGCCATCGTGTGCCCGTCATCGTGTCGCAGAATGCGGGCCTGCCGAAACAGGAACCCCGCAACCATCCACGTGAGAATAGGCAGCGACTGGCTCAGGATGCTTGCCATCGGCCCGACAACTCCACCGGCTGGCCCGTCTCCCCCGACTTCATGATGGCCAGGACGACCTCCAGTGTTCGGCGCGCATCCCGCCCGCTCGTCCTGGGTTCCTCCTCCCGCCGAGCCACGCGGCAGAAGTGGCGCATCTCCTCGCGCAGCGGGTGCACCGGCGTAACCCCCAGCCGGTCCACCTGCAGCGGCCACTGCCAGCCTGCCTTCTCGGCATCCGGATACCACACGTGGCGCATCTGCGGCAGCGTCAGCGACCCCTTGGTGCCGAAGAAGTAGTAGCAATCCTCCGGCGAATAGAAGAAGTACGGGTTCTCCCAGGGCGAGGTAGTGGACTCATAGGCCCAGATGGACGGCACGCAGTCCGACGTGGTGATGGTGGCGACGACATCCCCATCCAGGCGCAGCGAGATGGCGATGGTATCCTCCACCTCAAACCCCCGCGTCCGATTGCTCGTCTCGGCGAAGACGCGGACGACATCGCGCCCGCTGATGTAGCGGATGTCGTCCACGTCGTGAATCGTATTGATGAGCAGCGGCCCGCCGCCCGTAGCCTTCTTCGTTCGCCAAGTGGCCTGGAAGTAGTCCTTGGGCTTGAGAATAGTCCACAGCACCGCGATGGCCGTCAGGTCGCCCAGCGCCCCGCCCTGAATCATCTCCCGCGCCCGCATCACAAACGACGAGAACCGCCGATGGTGCCCAATGAGCAGCGGCGTGCCGCTCTCGTCGGCCGCCGCGATGATACGGTCTGCCGCGTCCAGCGTGGGAGCGATGGGCTTTTCCAGCAGCACCGGAATCCCCCGCCGCAGGCACTCCACCGCCACCGGCTCGTGCTGGTCGTTGGACACGACCGCGACGACGCCGTCCAGGCGCTCCTTGTCCAGCATCTCGCGGAAGTCTTGATAGAAGCGCGCGCCAAGGTTTTCGGCCACCTTCCCCCGCTCGGGAACGACATCGCATGCCGCGACCAGTTCCATCTCCGGCAACTGGGCCGCGATCTGCAGGTGGTTCACGCCAAACCCAAGCCCGATAATGGCAACGCGAGTCTTCTCAGCCATATGCCCTCCTCGGCCAGGCCGCGCTACATTTTCACCATGACCTTGCCGCCCTCGCGGTTGGCGAGACTGCGCACCGCCTCGGCCGCCTTCTCCAGCGGATAGCGCGCCGTGATCATGGGCGTCATGTCCAGGCGGCCACTCGCCATCAGTTTGATGATGTTGCCGAAAGTCCCCCATCCGGTGTGGCCCAGGCTGCCGAAGGACTGGCTGCCCGTGTCCTGGTAGATGGTGATATTGGTGGGCACGGCCCCTGCGCGGCGGCCCAGGTGCACCACCTTGGAGCCGACCGCCAGCGACTGCTCAATCTCGGGCAGCGTGGCCTTGGGCACGCCCGCCGCCTCAACCTGCACGTCGGCGCCGTCGCCATGGGTCAGTTCCAGCACCACCTCGTGAGGAGTTGTGCCTTCCTTGGCCAGCGCCTCGGGGTTATACACGTGATCCGCGCCGAAGCGCTGCGCCAACTGCCGCCGCGACTCCGTTACCTCAAACACGATGATCTTGGACGCGCCGGCGATCCTGGACAGGGCGATGCTGGTCAGGCCGATGGGGCCTGCTCCGTACACCACCACGACCGCGCCCGGCAGGAACCCGCCCGCCCGCGTGAACAAGCCATTGTACGAGATGCCGGTCGGCTCCACCAGTGCGCCCGCCTCGCAGGCCTTGTCCTTGTCGCCGTACACGTCCAGCAGCCCGTTGATATTCCACACGTACTTGTCGCGCATCGCCACGTACTCGGCGAACGCGCCATTGGTAACGAACCCAAATCGCCCCATGTTGCGGCAGTGGTTGTACAACCCCCTGCGGCACGAGATGCACTTGCCGCACCAGTGCAACTGCTCGCCGGTAACCAGGTCGCCGACCCTGAAGTCCGAGACCTTGTCCCCGACGGCCACCACCTCGCCGGCGAACTCGTGGCCGATGACCACCGGCAGTTTCGTCCAACTCGGGTAGATGAGGTAACCGTCCTCGTCCGTCTCGTAGAGGTGCAGGTCCGAGCCGCAAACGCCACAGGCCCGGACGCGGATAAGGACATCCTCCGGGCCCACTTCGGGTTCGGGGATGTCCTTCACTTCCAGAGTCGTGTGGCGCCACACGTTGCTCCCCTTGCGGGCGATGCGGTTCTTCCGCTCCATTTCGCTCACGGGGTAGTCGGGGCGCGGGTCAAACTGACCGTCCAACACCAACGCTCGCATATCGCTCTCCTACTCTTGTTGTAACCGGAAAAACGTGGGGTTGCGCAGCGACGCGCGTGGAGTGCGATGCGACGTCGGCGCGGGCGCAATGTCGGGCGCGATGCGACTGCAACGGGGCTTCGGTGTCTCGTCGCCGCGCAACCCCGCAGCCCTGGCTGAGATAACGGCAAACGTGAGGGCTGCCTCCGCGGCGGATCTTCTGTTGTGAGAGCACTAGCGCCGCGGCTCGTAAGCGATGTTGGCCCCCATCATGGCGGGTAGGCGATGGTATACAGGTGCTTGCCGCCGCGGAACGGGCCTTTCAGAACCGCCTCAATCTCCTCTGGCGTGCGCATGGACATCTTGTCGGCGGGCGGCAACTTGCCGGCCGGGAACCGCTCCAGGATGTCGTTGATGAGCCGCACCATGTAGTCAAACAGTGCGTTCAGCCCCGCCTCGGCCTTCGCCGCATTGGCCAGCGACGGCTTGCCCACCACGCCCTCCGGCGTCATGATGACTTCTATACCGCCGAATCCGATCTGCTCGTGTCCCTTGATGGGCGCATGGTACACCTCGCCGCCTTTGTCCACATGTCCGGGCGGCATGAATCCCTTGTGGTTGGTGTCCACGGCCTTCTCCAACTTCACCAGTTCGGGGAACAGGGCCAGCGAGTACGAGCATTCGGCCTCATCGGCGTGGCGGAACGGCGTATCAAACGGGCCGCCGTGCTCCTTGTCCTTCAGGTAATCGTGAATCACCGTCGGCCAGTGGAGCGAAATCAACATGCACGGCACCTGGTACTTCTTGGCAAACTGGTGCAGGGCCAACGGAATCACTTCCTCCTGCCCGTGGCCGTTGAGCAGGATTTGCTTGCGGAAGCCGGTGTTCCAGAACCCGGCGATGATGGCCCGCAGGTAAGCGATGAACGTGTCCTCGGGCACCACAACCGTTCCCGGCATTCCCAGGTGGTTGAACGGGTGAGAGCCATACCAGACCGGCTCGGCCACGGTGCAGCCCGTAGCCTCGGCCACCATCTCGGCCATGCGGGCGGCCAGGAACGTGTCCTCGCCGAAGGGCTGAGCATCGCCGTGCTGCTCGGTGCTGCCCACCGGGATGATGATGATATCGTTGGTCTTCAGGCGCTCTTCTACTTCCGCCTTGGTCATCGTCTGGTAGTAGATGCCATGCGGCTTGTCCATGTGGCCGCCCGACGGCGGCAGTTTCCACTTCGGCATGAGAGCCTCCTTTGCGCTTGGGACACACGCCGACGCCGCGGCCCCGGTGGCGTAACCCGTGAGGGCCGCAGCGCCGGACGACAATCCAGACTAGACGACCGGAATCCGCAGGTCTTCGGCGTTGCGCTTGCTCTGCGTCAGGTGCGGGTAGTACTTGCTGACCATCTCCACGACGATGGCCGCCTGCTCGGCCATGCGCTTGCCCTCGGCCGCCGAGGTCATCTCGCCGTGGCCGCCCACGACGGAGTTGCCCGTCTTCAGGTGGACCGGCGCGGCAATCCGGGCGATCTCGGGCGCCTCGTACACGCGGATGAAGCCGCCGGACCCGGGCGGGTTGTCGGTGTGCACGTCAATCGGAACCTTCACCGCGGCGCGCAGCGCGGCGATCATGGGCAGTTGCAGGTCGCGCACGGGGTTGATGCTGTCCGCGCCCAGGCTCTCCAGCAACTTGAACGATGCCGGGTTGCAGTGGCCCAGGTGCGCCGACGTCTTGAAGATAATCTCCTTGGGCAGTTCGCCCTCCTTGCGCATCTCGTTGACGACCCACAGCATACCCTCGTCGTAGATGAGGAAGCCGCGCACGCCCAGGTCAATGCCGCGCTTGATGTCCTCAATGCCGCGAAGCAACTGCTCCATACCGCGCAGGCGGTAACTGATGCGCACGCCCTGCGGCGAGAGCACCGTCGCGCCCGTATCGTAGGTCGCGCGCGGGCCGGTGGACATCAGCAGTTCCGCCCCGTAATCGTGGCACAGTTTCACGTACTCTTTGATCTCCTGCGCCGTGTGGCGGAACATGCCGTAGGTCTCGGTAACGCGGTTGATGGTGATGCCCATCTTGTCAGCGGTCTCCAGCAGGGCCGCGACCGCCGCCGACGAGTTCACCGTGGGCACCTCAATGCGATACGCGGCGCCATCGGGGAACCGCGCGTCCGATGTGGGCAAGTCCCACAGGTCGCCTTCGGGCAGACCGATCTTCTTCATGAACTTCCGACTGGCTTCAAACATGTGAATTCCTCCTCAAGAATAGATTGCGAGTCTTCGCTACTTGCAGTGCTGGGGCAGCGGCGGCGAGTACACCCAGACGAGTTTCAGCGGCTCGTCGCCGATGTTCTCCAGCCGATGCTTCTTGCCGATGGGGGAATAGATGGCGGTCTCCGGGCCGACTTCCCACTCGCCCTCGCCCTCTATCACCAGCTTGGCGCGCCCGCTGATGATGAACATGACCTCCTCCGAGTCCTCGTGCACGTGGTCGGGGATCATGCTGCCCACTTCGGTAACGTTCAGGCCCATGGACACGGCCTTCGTTCCGACGGACTTGGGGCTGAGCAACAACTTGGACACGCGAGGCGGCGTCCGGTACTCGCCTTCCACTTCGGCGGCTACAACAAACGGGCCTTTCTTCATAACACATCCTCCATTAGTTATGTAAACTTCCGTGGTACATCATCGGTGGCTCACAGCGACACCGCGCCCACATCTCGCGCAATGGCCTCCGCCGTTGCGCGAACCGCAGGCGCGACTTCCAGGATACGTTCGCGGGTCAAACGGAACGCGGGCCCTGCGACGGCTACAGCGGCAATGGGATGCCCTCGCATATCCAGCACCGGCGCCGCCACCGCATTGATGCCCGCTTCGTGCTCCTGGTACGAGACGGCATATCCGCGCTGGCGCGTCGCCTCCAAATCCGTAAGCAGCGCTTCGCGGGTTGCCAGCGTGGTATCGGTGTACCGACTCAACTCGGCAGGAAGTAGACGATCCAGATCGTCCGGAGAGACAAACGCCAGCAGCGCCTTGCCGGAAGCCGTGCTGTGCACCGGCAGGCGCTGACCGGGCCGTGCCGCCAATTTGACGCGATGGGGGCTCTCCACAACCTCCAGGTAGACTACGCTATCCCCGTCCAGGATGGACAGGTCTACAGTCTCCTGGCACTCTTCCACGAGGCGATAGAGGTGGGGCCGGGCGCGCTGTTGCAGGTCGTTGTGTTCCATCACGAGGAAGGCCAGTTGCACCAGCCGCGTCCCCAGTCGGTAGCGGCCGGTTTCGGGGTCCCGCTGCACGAACTGCTTGGATTCCAGCGTGCCGAGGAGGCGATGCATGGTGCTCTTGTGGATCCCCAGGCGCGCCGAAAGTTCGGTCAGCGACAGTTCAGGCTCGTTGTGGCTGAAGCAAAGGAGGATGTCCAGGGCTTTCGCCACGGTGCGCGTCTCTTCTTGTGTGGGCTCTCGCTTCGTCTGCATCAGACTTCACCAACCCCGATGCGCCTTCGCGTGGGTCAGTTTCAGTTTTTGAAACCTAGTTTCATTTTGATTATATCACCGAATCTCCCCCCTGTCAAATTCTCGTTCCCCGCGATTCGGTTCCAAAGTCTGTTGGCATCTACCGTCATTCTGAGCGGCGAAGCCGCGAAGAATCTCGCTGACCGAGATGCTTCGCCTTCGGCTCAGCATGACAGAGCGGAGAGGCGGTGCGCGGGGCAGACCAACACAAGATGGAACCGAGTCCTCTCCGCGATTCGGTTCCGGGGCCTGTTGGTTGCCCTCATTGCGATAGCCCACCGCGCCCGCAGCGATCTCCCCCTTCCAGGCCCTCTCCCAGTGCGTGGTGGCCCGTTGTCCTGTCATCCTTCGCCGCTTCGCGGCTCAGAATCTCGCGCGCCTATCCGAGCAACCCGCGTTGTTCGCGGTTATCGCCCCACGAGATGGATTCACCACGATCGCGCGAACGCACGAGGAGGGTGTGGCGTGGCCCACCGACACAGGGCAAAGCGTGCGCGCACAACAAACTCCGACGCACGCCATCGGATTCGGTTCCAAAGTCTGTTGGTATTTGTCATTGCGAGGGCGCGGAGCGCCCGAAGCAATCTCTGGGGCGTGAGGTTGCTTCGCTTCGCTCGCAACGATACACGGGGAGAGTGTCCATGCGTTTCACCAACACAAGATGGGACCGAGTTCGCCATCGCGTGCGTCGGAGTTGCTATCCCATGGGGATTACACCGCCCTTCGTTACCAGCCCGACCGCGCCCGCGGACGCGCCACACCGAGCCGTTCGACGGGCAACCATCCGCCTCGGCGGGAATCGGAAGCGTGCGGGCTAGAATTGCCGGCGCGCCTTCTACAACGCGATCTCCGAGCCCAGTTCCCGCGCAAGGCCGCGGATTTCGGCCAGCACGCTAGCGGGCACAGGCACGCCATTTTGCAGTCGGTCTTGTCGCTTGAGCCACTCTATCTCTCCCGGGAGGTAGATGCGCTCCACGCCGGGGGCGCGGGGGGAATTCAAGATGTCGCTCACGAGCGTTTGCATATCCCGCCGGAAGTCGTCCCAATCCGCAAAGGCCGAGATGTCCAGCGCCTGCATGACGAACCCCACCGACGAGGGCTGTTTCAGGTCGTGCACAGAGGTCAGCCGCGTGCCGAAATCCGCCCCCGACAGCACGCCCGACAACACGTCAATGATGAGGGCCAGCCCATACCCTTTCGGCCCGCCGATGGGCACCAGCGTCCCGTCCAATGCGGCCTTCGGGTCATCGGTCGGGCGGCCCTCCGCGTCCAGCGCCCACCCCAGCGGGATGCGCTCACCCTTGCTCGCCGCCAGGCGAATCTTCCCGCGCGCCACGACCGAGGAGGCCATGTCCAGGACAATGTCCACATCGCCGCCCGTGGGGATGGCGATGCAGATGGGGTTGGTCCCCAAGACCGGCGCCGCCCCGCCCCATGCCGCCATGCTGGGGGCGGCGTTGGCCATCACGATCCCGACCATCCGTTGCGGCAGCGCCATCATGGCGTAGTAGGCCGCGATGCCGAAGTGATTGGCGTTGCGCACGGCGGCCACGCCCACGCCATGCTGTCGGGCGCGTTCCATGGCCTGATTCATCGCGAGCACACCCGCCACCTGTCCGAAGCCACGCTGGGCATCTAGGAGGACCGACGCGCTCCGCTCTCGCAAGACCTTGACCTCTGTCTTCGGCGTCATCAGCCCCGCCTGCACCCTGTGGATGTACGCGGGCAGTCGCAACAGCCCATGCGACTCCACGCCGCGCAGATCGGCCTCCACCACGATTTCGGCAATCAGGCGCGCCTCGTCGGGCGGCACACCAACGTTTTCCAGCAGGGTGCTGCAAGCCTGCGCCAGCACACCCGCCTGGATTCGGACAGTTTCCCCGGACATTCGTCTAGCCTCCAGAATAGGATTTCTCGTACACAGTTGACCCGCCCCTGCCGATGCCGCAGTGCAAGGGCAAGAGCACCAAGACGGCGGCAGGCAGGGCCGTGCGCCCCACCTACCGCCGCCGGTGGTAACTACGCTACGCCCAGATAGGCGTGCTGCACAACCGGGTTCTCGCGCAATGCTTCAGCGGTATCCGTGAAGCGGATGCGCCCCGTTTCCAGCACCACGCCGTGATGGGCAATCTTCAGCGCAGCGCGCGCGTTCTGCTCCGACAGCAGGATGGTGATGCCCTGGCGGTTCAGTTCCGCGATAATCTCAAAAACGTGTTGAACGAGCATGGGAGCAAGCCCCAGCGACGGCTCGTCCATGATGAGAATCTGCGGCCTGGACATCAGCGCGCGGGCGATGGCCAGCATCTGCTGCTCGCCACCGCTCAGCGACCCGGCCAGCTGCCGCTCGCGCCCCTTCAGGGCCGGGAACAGTTCGTACATGCGCGCCTTGTCCTGCGCGATCCCATCCGCGTCCGAGCGGTGATACGCGCCCATCTCCAGGTTCTCGTCCACGGTGAGCACCGGGAAAACGCGGCGACCTTCGGGCACGTACCCGATTCCGCGCGCCACGATTTTGTGAGCCGGAAGCCGGTGCACCGGTTCGCCGTCCAAGTAGATGGCCCCTTGCCGAGGGTGCACGATGCCGCAGATGGCTTTCATCGTTGTGGACTTGCCCGCCCCGTTCGCGCCGATGAGGGTGGTGATCTCGCCCTTGCGCACCTCAAAGGAAATCCCCTTGACGGCGTGGATGTGCCCGTAGTAGATGTGCACGTTCTCCAGGGTCAACATCACTCCCCCTCCTTGCCGAGGTACGCCTCAATGACGACGGGGTCGCAACTCACGGCGCTGCACGAACCCTCGGCGATCTTCTTCCCGTAGTCCAGCACCGACACCACATCGGAGATTTCCATCACCAGTTTCATGTCATGTTCCACGAGGAAGATGGTGATGCCAGCCGCGCGGATTTGCAGCAGGATGTCGCGCAACTCGGCCGTCTCGGTCTCGTTGAGGCCGGCGGCAGGCTCGTCCAGCAGAACCACCGTCGGCTCGGTCGCCAGCGCCCGCGCGATCTCCACCCGCCGCTGCAGGCCGTAGGGCAGGCTGGTCGCGAGTTCGTCGGCGTACTGCTCTATCCGCAGAAGCCGCAACTTCTCCATGGCCTTCTCTTTCAGTTGGCGCTCTTCCTGCCGCACTGCCAGGGGCGCCACCACGTGTTGCCAGAAGCGCGTGCGCGCGTGGTGCCCCAGCGCCACCTGCACATTCTCCAGAACCGTCATGCTGCGGAACAGGCGCAGGTTCTGGAACGTTCGGGCCAGCCCCAGCGCGGTGATCTTGTACGCAGGCAGCCCGCTAATCGTCTGCCCCTTGAATCGCACCATCCCGCCCGTGGGCTTGTAATAGCCCGACACGACGTTGAAGATGGTGGTCTTGCCCGAGCCGTTAGGCCCGATGAGGGCGTGGATCTCGCCTTCCTGGATGTTCAGCGACACGTTGTTCACGGCCACCAGGCCGCCGAATTGCATCGTGAGGTTTTCTATCTCTAGCAACATGGCGCTACCTCGCTTCTCCGGATGGCCCGTTGCCTGCCTCGCCGGTGTCTGCTTGGCGGGCCAAGCGGGATGCCTGCCGCTCCCGCCAGCGTGCGGCGATGCCCATCACCCCGCCGGGGAAGAACAGCACCACCAGCACCACCGCCACGCCGTAGAACACCAACTGCCAGTCCCGGAATGTCCGCAAGGCTTCCTGCAGGATGACCAGAACGCCGCCCACCAGCGACCCCAGCAGATTGCCCATCCCGCCCACCATCGTCATGGTGAGGACAAAAAGCGTGGAGCGGAACTCAAAGATGTCTGGGCTGATGTACGTGTTGAGGTGGGCGAACAGTACGCCGGCCACCCCCGCATACACCGCGCTGATCGTGATGGCAAGAATCTGGTAGAACCCGATGTTGACGCCCATGGCCTTGGCCGCCACATAGTCATCCCGCACCGCGCGGAACGCCCGGCCAAAACGGTGCCGCGTGATCTGCCGCGCAATCAGGTAGCCGAGGATGACCGCCGCCAGAACGAGGTAGTAGTACTTCTGCTCGGAGTTGAACACGAAGCCAAACAGGCTTGGCCGCTTGATGCCGGGGATCCCCATGGCTCCCCGGGTGATCTTCTCTTCGTTCACTAGGATGATGTTGATGACCTCGCCAAGCCCCAGCGTAACGATGGCCAGGTAGTGCGACCGCACCTTGAGCGAGGGCAGCGCGACGACGCTCCCGATGACCGCCGTAGCGACCATCGCCGCCGGCAGCGTCAACCAGAAGGGCCACTTGAAGTTGACATTGAGCAGCGCCGCAGTGTACGCTCCCACGGCCCAGAACGCGCCCATGGCCAGGTTGATCTGGCCGCAGTAGCCCATGGCGATATTCAGCCCGAGGCTGATGAGGATGTACAGCCCCGTCATGTTCAGGATACGCACCTGATAGTCGTTCCGCGCGATCTTAGGCATGGCGAGGAGAAGCGCCAACAGCGCCACCAACGCGAGTGTTTTCCACAGGGTCGTGCGCGTCTTCATCTCGCCCTCCTACACCTTCTCAACCGTCGTCTCGCCCACGATGCCGGAGGGCTTGACCATGAGGACGAGAACCATGATGATGAACGCGATGCCCTTCGTGTAGGCGGATGAGATGAAGCCCGCCGAGATCGCCTCAATCACGCCGAACAGCAGCCCGCCGACGATGGCGCCCGGGATGCTGCCCAGGCCGCCCAAGATGGCCGCGGCAAACCCCTTGATGCCCACCGCCGCGCTCATGGCCGGGTTCACGTACACGATGGGAGCCGCCAGGATGCCTGCTGCCGATGCCAGCCCCGAGCCAATGGCGAACGTTACCGCGTTGGTGAAGTTCACCGGTATCCCCATGGCGCTGGCAATCTCGCGATCCTGAGCCGCCGCACGCATCGCCTTGCCCACCTTCGTCCGCGACAAGAACGTCTGCAGGCCGATCATGAGCAGCGTCCCTACCCCGATAACCAGCAGCATCTGCGGCAACAGGGACACGCCGCCCACAAGGATTGGTTTGGAGGGCAGGGGCGACTTCACCGCAAACCCCTCCGCGCCCCAGATGATGATGGCCAGGTTGTCCAGCATGATCCCCACGCCGATGGTGCCCAGAAGCATGAGCATCAGATCCAGGTTCGCCAGGGGGCGGAACAGGCGCTCCAGCAGCACGCCCAATATCGCGGTCAGCACAACGCCGATGATGAACGCCGCCCAGTAGGGCAGGTGCAGGCCGGCAACCATCCCCTTGTAGAAGATGATGCCGAAGTAGGTGCCAATCATGTAGATGCTGCCGTGGGCGAAGTTGACGAGGCCCATGGAACGGTACACCATGGAGTATCCCAGGGCCACCAGGGCGTAGATGCTGCCAATGCCCAGGCCGCCGACGATGGTCTGCACAAGAATGACCGTCTTGGTCATGCCCCTCCTTTCAAGAACCGTCTAGACGTTCCAGCCGAAAGGAGACAAGAGGGAGGCCGCGGGTGCAGCCTCCCTCTTGCAGCCGCATCTACTGGACCGACACGGGGGTCAGTTTGCCGTCCTTGACAACGCCGATGCCCACGTTGTGCAGGCCTTCGCCGTTCTCGTCGTAGCAAATCTCGCCCTGCAAGCCCTGGACGCCGCAAATCTTGTGGAGTTCCTCGGTGATGCGCTCGGGCGTGATGTCGGGATAGGCCTTCTCCAGCGCCATGATGAGCACCGTAGCGCCATCATAGGCCTTGGCACCGTGGCTCTCCGGCTCGTCGCCCCAGCGGGCCTTGTATCGCGCCGCGAAGTCGCGGGTCATGTCGTTGAGATCGTTGGTGATGTACGGGTTGGAGTAGTAGGTGCCCTCCGCAGCATCCCCCGCAACCTCAACGAACTTGGTCGTGCCGATAGCCGCGCCGCCCGCGAATTGGCCGGTGAAGCCCAACTGCCGCGCCTGCTTGGCGATGAGGCCCGAAGCAACCTCGGAGCCGCCGAACAGGATGACCTCCGGATTGGTCTGGAGAATCTTGGTCAACTGGCCGGTGAAGTCCTTGTCGTCAATCGCGTACCACTCCACGGCCAGGGGCTCCAGCCCGTGTTCCTTCAGGGCGTTGGTCTGGTATTCCGCCTCGCCCTTGCCGTAGGCCGACGTGTCGGAAATGATCGCGAACTTCTTGAACCCTTTGCCCACCATGAAGTCCACGATGCTCTTCTCATACGCGGGCCCAGCCGGGCAATCGCGGAACACGTACTTGCTGCCCTTCTGGGTAATGGTCGCGTTGAGCGCGGAGGTCAGATGCGGGATCTTGTACTCTTTGAAGATGTCCACGACCGCCAGGGTTGTCGTGCTATTGGTGCATGCGAACGCCGCCACCACCTTGTCCTGAGTGATGAGTTTCTGGGCCAGGGCTACGGCCTTGGTCGGGTCGGCCTCGTCGTCTTCCTGAATCAGCACCAGCGGCCTGCCGTGGATGCCGCCCTGCGCGTTCTTGGCCTCAAAGGCCAGCAGGATGCCGCGCTCGTCCCATTCGCCCAGGATGGCATTCGTGCCGGTCTTTGGCGCAATCCAGCCGATCTTGATGGGCTCAGGCGGCTGGGTCGGAGCCGCGGTGGGAGCCGCAGTCGGCTGCGCGGGCGCCGTGGTCGGTTGGGCCGCGGGCTTCGTGGGCGTGGGGGTAGCCTTCGCGCCGCACGCGCCCAGCAGCACCGCAACAATGGACAGCAGGGTAACCAGAAGATACACATTTCGCCGGGTCATCTGCTCTTCCTCCTCATGTTCCTGAATTCGTGGGTGGACCAGTCTCGCAAATCGGGATGACTCAGGTTTTCGGCGCTCTCACCTCCTTTCTCCTGTCAGTGCCCTCGGGTATCCTTGTACGGACGCAACGACAGGGGTATTCGGTTCTCCCTATCCGCCGGACAACGGTGGGAAGAGGCACACACGGCTGTCCGGCGGGACATCATGCTCCAGCGTTACCTGCACCCCGTTGACCGTGGCCAGCCCCACCGCTTCGGGGTCAATCCCCAGGCGCAGGGCCACGTCGCGCACCGTCAGGGGGCCTTCGGCGGCCAGGCGTTGCCGCCGCTCCGCTCGGGGCAGCAGCGCCCCGAATATCTCTACTTCAAACGAGAAGGTTTCTCCACTCACGCTACTGGGTCCGAACAGGTTCCGGCCGAATCCGCCGAACCTTGTTGAGCGTTTCGGTGTGGCTGATGCCGGGCATCAACACGGCAGCCAGCCCGATCTCGCGGGCAATATCGTCGGCGCAGGCGCGCACCACGGGCCCCAGTTCCAGCATCCGGTCCATCGGCAGGCGGAAGGCCGGCCCGGCCACCGCCACCACGGCCACAGGCCTGCCCCGCGGGTCCAGGATGGGCGCGGCTACCGCATTGATGCCGTCCTCATACTCCGACTGAGCAATGGCAAACCCGCGCTCGCGGGTGGCGCGAAGGTCGGCAAGAAAATCGTCCGGGGAAACGATGGTGTGCTCGGTGTATCGCCGCAGCCCCTGAATCATGATCTGGCGCACCTGGGCCTCGGGCAGATAGGCCATGACCGCCTTGCCCGATGACGTGCAACACGCAGGCAAGCGCTGGCCGGGGGCGGCGGCCAACTTCACCCGCTGCGGACTCTCAATGACGTCCAGGTACACAATATCGGTCCCGTCCAACACGCCCAGGTCCACCGTTTCGCGGCACTGCTCGCTCAACTGGCGCAAAAAAGGCCACGCGTGCCGCCGGATGTCCATCGTCTCCAGCGCCAGCATAGCCAGTTCAAGGACCCGCAGGCCCAGGCGATACTTGCCCGTAGCCTCATCGTGCTGCACGAACCCTCTGTGCTCCAGGGTAGCCAGGACGCGATGCACGGTGGTCTTGTGCAGTTCCACGCGTTCAGAGACCTCGGTCAGCGTCAACTCCGGCTCCTCGCGCGAGAAGCACAAGAGTATGTCCAACGCCCTATCCACAGCGCGAATCGGCTTGCTCAAAGCCTATCCTCCATCGGAAGACGTGGCTGCGGCGGTTGCACACCGTGCAACTCGGTTGCACAGCATAGTATAGCACAGAATCCGCGCCGTGTCAAGTACCTATCGCACGAGATTCGGGTTCCAAAGCCTGTTGGCATCTACCGTCATTCTGAGCGGCGAAGCCGCGAAGAATCTCGCTGCCCGAGATGCTTCGCCTTCGGCTCAGCATGACAGAGTGGGGAGGCGGCGCGGGGAGCAGACCAACACAAGATGAAACCGACTCTCGCACGTGATTCGGCTCCGGAGGGTGTCGGCTTCCACGGTCATCCCGAGCGGCGCAGCCGCGAGGAATCTCCCGCCCCACCCGCGCAATCCGTGGAGACAACGTCCGACGCACCTTGGAGGCGCGTCGCACGTTCTCCATTCGCGTGGATTCGCGGCTTCAAAAACTGTCATTCTGAGGCGCGAAGCGCCGAAGAATCTCCCATCCTATTCGTGTAGATTCGTGTTA
>JBBIHX010000044.1:0-1415 GCA_037446815.1 Caldilineae bacterium
CGCCCGCGCGCACACGCCCCCGCGCCCCCTCCGCCACACTCACCGCGCTAGGCGCATGTGCGACCGCATCCATGCCCTTCCAAACATCTGGTGTCTTTCCACGCTGCATTGATGTAGACGACGCTGAACACCAATACTCCCGTTATGGGGACATTCACGTGAACTTCCTGGAACTCCAGTTTCACATCGGAAGGCGCGGTGATCTCGGTTATCGGAGCATCTTGTCCTGCTCAGAGTCAGTAGTCGCAGTCTTCACTCTCATCCCAGTAGTCGTAGTCTTCACTTTCATCGTAGATCAGCCAGAAGTCGGGCGGGAACCCGTAGTCGTAGTCGGGTTCGTAGAAGTGGGGTTGGGGGGTGGGCTGGGGGTTCGGGCGTGGGGGCAATCCGCGCAACTTCCGGATAACAGTGTCAACGGCTGAGGCCACGATGTAGACGATTGCCAGCAGCATGAAGAGCACCGCGAAGCCGCCGAACACTATGAAGTCAATCCACATTTGTCCCTCCATTGTGGACAGTATCCGAGCATGGTTTTGGACGTCAGGGCCAGTTGCACGTCCCGCAACGAGCCGATAATGACGTATCCATGCCCTTCCAGGCATTAGGCGTCTTTCGACGCACCCAGCACGGTCAATAGCCGAGCCGGTACAGGACCTTGCCTACGATCACGACTCGCTTGGGATCTTGCGTGCTGTTTTCCAACTGGTCCGTCATGAGGTACTTGAGGTTCATTTTGCCATCTCCTTTACAGCATTTCGGGCAAGCTCGTCGGCGCGCTTCCCTTGTTCAGACGAGCATCGGGCGACCCAGTAAACTCGTATCTTGGGATTCCGGGCAAGGGCCTTCGCGAGGCGTTCCCAGAGATCCACGTCGGGAACGTTCCGCCCGGTCCACCACCGCCACTCCGGGTCTGCCCATTTGGGTAGTGTGCCGTCGGCGATGGCCCTGGGGATGATGCGGTAATCCGTGAAGATCCTGACCGGGCAGTTCGTGTTGGCGAAGCGTTCCGCCACGGCGAGAACGGCCTGGAGTTCCATGCGGTGGATGGTGGTGGACTCCGCCTTGCCCTGGAGGATCTCCTCGGAGTCGGCGTTTCGGATCACGGCCACCCACGCCCCCGGCCCGGGATTCCCAAGACACGATCCGTCGGTGTAAGCATTGTAGGTCATGGTTCACTCCGGGTTGCCAAAGTCCGTATCCATGCCCTTCCGGGCATTAGTTGTCTTCCCTCGCGTTCCCAGGGTGGGAGGACCGCCCCATTGCAGGGCGGCCTCCACCTTGGCTTCCAGATTACTCTGTTTCTTCGGACTCGTCGCCATAGCCCATTCGCTGGTCGAACCAGGCTTGCACGTGAGCGCCCGACATGAACCCGACCCAGAAGAACTGGTCCATGAACATCATGCCCATGTTGCGCA